>JBOHPM010000617.1:0-2230 GCA_050731715.1 Candidatus Rokuibacteriota bacterium | reverse complement strand
CATCCACCGACACCTCCACCGGGCGGTGGCCCAGGATCGTGCGGACGTCGCGGATCTTCGGATAGACGCCGGGGATGAACCGCTGGCCGCCGAACCCGGGATTCACCGACATGACAAGGACGAGGGCGAGGTCGTCGAGCACGTACTGCAGCGCCGCGGGAGGCGTGGACGGGTTGAGGGCGACGCCCGGCTGAGCTCCCAGCTCACGGATCTGGGCCAGGACCCGCTGCAGGTGCGGCGTGGCTTCGGCATGGACGGTGACCAGGTCGGCTCCGGCGCGTACGAAATCCCCAGCGTAGCGCTCGGGCTCGACGATCATCAGGTGTACGTCGAGGGGCAGTCGCGTACGCTTGCGGATCGCCTCCACCACGATCGGTCCCACGGTGATGTTGGGGACGAACCGACCATCCATCACGTCGACGTGGAGCTGATCGGCGCCGCCCGCTTCGACGCGGGCGATGTCCTCGGCCAGCGCGGCGAAGTCCGCGGACAGGATCGAGGGGGCGATCTTCATCGCCTCACACTATACGGCGGAACCTCACCGCCGTGAACCCATCGGTGCCGTGCCGGTGGGGCAGGCAGCGCAGCACGCCGTCGACCAGCGGCAGCGGGAAGCTCGCCGGCGGATCAGGACGGAAGTCGGGGCGCGCCGTCAGCAGCGCTCGGGCCACCTCGTCGTTTTCCTCCGGCTCCAGCGAGCAGGTGGCGTAAACGAGCCGCCCGCCGGGCCGCACCATCGTGGCCGCGGCGGCCAGGATTGTCTGCTGGCGGGCGGCGGCCGCCACGATGTCGGAGGGCTGGCGCCGCCACTTCACCTCCGGGTTGCGCCGCAGCACACCCAGGTTCGAGCAGGGGGCATCGACGAGGACTGCGTCGCAGGCGCCGGCGAAGCCGGGAGCCAGCGCCTCCGCCGTTCCCCCGCGTGGCTCGATGATCGTGACGCCCAGGCGGGCGGCGGCGTCCCGGACCAGGTCCAGGCGGCGCGGTTGGGGGTCGAAGGCCAGGACTCGCCCGCGGTTGTCCATGAGTTGCGCGAGCTGGGTGGTCTTGGTCCCCGGCGCGGCACAGACATCGGCCACCGTCTCGCCGGCCGCGGGCTGGAGCAGATGGGTCACGAGCATGGAGCCTTCGTCCTGAACAGCGAAGGCTCCCTCGGCAAAGCCGCCCCAGCTTCCCGGCGATCCGGCATGGTCGACGACCACGCCGTCCGGCGCGTAGGTAGTGAGCCGGGCGGCCACCCCTTCGTCCTGGCGTAGCCGCTCGGCGAGGCTATCCCGCCCGAGCCGCAGCGTGTTGGCCCGCAGCGTGAGGGGTGGGCGCTCGTTCATCGCTCGCATCAGGTCCTCGGCCTCGGCCCCGTAGCGCTCGACCCAGCGCGCGGCCAGCCACCTGGGGAAGGAGCAGCGGATGGCCAGCGCCTCCAGCGGATCGGCGGGAGGCCGGGGCTCTCGCTCGCGCGGGCCGCGGCGGGCGAACGACCGGAGCACCGCGTTCACGAAGGCGGCCGCGCCGGGCCTGGCCCCGCGGGCCAGGGTCACGGCGTCGTTGACGGCCGCGAACGCCGGAACGCGCGCGAGGAACGCGATCTGGTAGACCGTCAGGCGCAGCAGGACGAGGGGCAGGGGATCGAGCGAGTCGAGCGGGCGCTTGCTGTGGGGGGCGAGGATCCAGTCCAGATACCGCTGCCAGCGGAGCGTGCCGTAGACGAGCTCCGTGGCCAGCGCGCGATCCCGGGCCCCCAGGCGCCGGCGATCCAGCTCGGCGTCGAGCGCGAGGTCGGCGAAGGCCGCTTCCGTGGCGACGCGCTCGAGGACCCGGGCAGCCACCGTCCGGGCCGGCGAGGGCGCTGTCACGGCTCGAGCTGCGCGGGTCGAGCCAGGCGCTCCCCGACGGCGAGGCGCGCCCCGCGGAGGAACTCGGCCCAGGCCATCGGACGCTTGTTCTCCCCTTGCACCTCGACCGGCAGCAGGGCGCCGTCCGACGTGCCGATCACGAGGCCACCCTCGTGACGAGACAGCGCGCCCGGTGAGCTAGAAGAAGGGGCCCCCACAGCTCGCGCCCGCCAGATCGTCAGCCGGCCCGCACGGCTCGTCGTCAGCGCCCCCGGCCACGGATTGCATCCGCGCACGACGTTGACCAGCTCCCGCGCTGGACGGTCCCAGTCGAGATAGCCGTCGCTCTTCTTGAGCCGAGGCGCCGTCGAGGCCTCCTCGTTGCGCTGGGGTCGTGA
>JBOHPM010000616.1:0-2230 GCA_050731715.1 Candidatus Rokuibacteriota bacterium | reverse complement strand
CTCGGCCGGATCGTGCCGCTCGGCCGGGAGCCGCTCGATGAGCGATTCGCCCGGTGGAGCGTCCGGGGCTTCGTGATGATTCGTCGCAACGCGCTGCCACCAGCGGCGTCGGCGCTGGTCCAGGCACAGATTGACCAGGATCCGGTAGAACCAGGTCGAGAACCGAGCACGGCCGGCGAAGCTCCCGGCTGTCTGATAGAGCCGCACGAACGCTTCCTGGGAGATGTCACGGGCCTCCTCGGGGTCACGCAGGATGGACCAGGCCAGGCGCCAGGCGCGCTGCTGGTAGCGGCTGACCAGGACGTCGAAGGCTGCCTCGTCCCGCTTCGCCACCCGCTGACATAGCACCTCATCCGACGGCTCCACGCGGTCCAGTTTACCGGTCCCTGAGCATCCCACCCAGCATCGCCCATACCCCTCCTCATTCAGGACCGGTCCCGACCGGTTAGACGCGGCCGCTCCAGGGGACGTTTACCGGGGGCGCCACGGCTTCGCCGGGGCGCGACGAGCGCGGGGGGGTATGGGGGGCCATTTCGTGGCCCCCCATCTTATTAATCCAGCAGCACCAGCGCGCGGGTCGAGCGGTTCACCACCTGACAGCTCCGCGTGGTGACGAGCACCGTGTCCCGCACGCTGACGCCGGCCCACCCGATCTCGAAGTACGGCACCTCGATACGAAGCACCTCGCCGACCTCCAGCGGGGTGGGATCACCCGCCGCCAGAGTCGGAGGCTCGCAGGGCTCGAGCCCGATGCCGTGTCCCAGATCGTCGCGCTCGAAGGCCGCGAGCCCGCCGCCGCGGGTGGCGGCAATCGCCGCCTCGCAGATCCGCCCGGCCGGGATCCCCGGCGCGACCGCCGCGATCGCGGCCTCCAGCCCGGCCTGCACGGCGTCGCACGCGGTCTGCTGCCGGGGGCTCGGCTCGCCCGTCACCGCCATCCTGGCGAGGCTGGCGTGGTAGCCCTTGAAGACGCAGCCGAGGTCCAGGCGCACCAGATCTCCACCACGCAGGCTACGGTCGGTCGGTGCTGAAGCCGCGCTCCACGTGCGATCGCCGAAGGCGATGGTGGCCGGCCCGATCTCGGTGCCGCCGCGCCGGAGGACCTCCGTGCCGTAGACGATCATGGCCTCCCGCTCGGTCATCCCCGGCTTGAGCGCCTGGATCACCGCATTGGCCGCCTCCTCGGCGATCCCCAGGGCCCGGGCCAGGCACTCGATCTCGTACGGGCCCTTCACGCGGCGGGCGCCGCGGAGCAGGTCGGCTGCCGGCACGAGCGGGTGCGGCTGGAGCCGCGCCGCCACCTGCTGCCAGGCCGCCGGGGTGAGAGTGTCTTCGTCGAGCCCGATCCGACCGCGTACCCTCAGCGATTCCAGAGCATGGGCGAGGGCCTCGGCCGGGCTCGGGGCCTGACGCTCGATCAGGGCACGTACCTGCCCGCCCGCGCTGCTGCCCTCGGCGTAGTGAGCGTCGAAGCGGCCGAAACACGCGACGTGGTCGACGGCGATCGCGTCGGCGACGACCGACGCCACGTCGATGCCCGGCACCACCAGCGCGGTGCCCCGAGGCGCGAACACGGCGAAATGGGGAGGCCGGGAGACCGCCGGGGCCAGGCTCCGGAAACCGGTCAGGTACTGGACGTTGGCGGCCGTGGTGGCTACCAGGGCCCCCAGGCCCTCGCCCTCGAGCGCGGCCCCGAGCCGTTCGGCTTGATGCGGATACACGGTTCCCCTCTCCTTAGAGCTCGCAGATTTCGTGGTACTCGTGAGCGGCAACCTTGACGAACCGCTCGCCGTGGCTGGGATGGATCGACAACTGCGTGGCGATCTGATCGGCGGTGGCCCCGAGGCGGACCGCGAGAGCGGCGAGCTGAATCAACTCTCCGGCCGCGTAGGAGACCATCTGCACGCCCACGATCCGCTCGGCGGGGCTTTCGAAGACGAGCTTCAGGTAGCCGCCCTCCTCCCCCGTTGCCACGCCGTTGGACGCCCCCGTCAGATCGTGCGTGGTCACGTGGCAGGCGATTCCCCGGTCCTGCGCTTCGCGGTGGCTGAGGCCGACCCGGGCGATCTCCGGAGTGGTAAAGATCGTCTGCGGCACCACCGCCAGGTCGGAGATCGACCGGTCTCCCTGTACCGCATTTCGGCCCGCCACTTGACCCTCAAAGGCCGCTGTCGGAGTGAGCTGGAAATTCCCCGCCGTGTCGCCAGCCGCGTAGATGTGAGGTACCGAC
>JBOHPM010000615.1:0-2231 GCA_050731715.1 Candidatus Rokuibacteriota bacterium | reverse complement strand
CAGCCCAGATCTCGGTCAGGGTCTGTTCAATGGCTGACCCCGGCGATCGGAACGCGCTATCGAGGTCCGGCCTCATTCGGCCGGGGGTGGGAAGGGCCCTGCGGTTCAGCTTGCCCGTGGGGGTGATCGGTAGCCCGTCCACGACGACGAATCGGGAAGGCACCATGTAGTCGGGCAGTCGCTCCGCCAGCGCGCGGCGGAGCGCGCTCGTCGTCGGGGCGGGATCGGTTACGGGCACCACATACGCCACCAGTTGCACTTCACCGGGCCGGGCGTCTCGCGAGACGACGACGGCCTCCTTCACCGACGCGAGGGCTTGCAACGCTTCTTCGATCTCCGCCGGCTCGACTCGCTGGCCCCTCACCTTCACCTGAGCGTCCTTCCGTCCCAGATGCACGAGACAGCCGTCGGGCTGCATGAGGCCCAGGTCGCCGGTCAGAAACGTCCGCTCGCCGCCACCGCCGGGATCATCGAGGAATTTCGCCTTCGTGAGCTCGGGCCTCTGCCAGTAACCAGGGGAGAGATAGCGACTCCTCACCGCAATCTCGCCCACGTCGCCGGCCCGGACCTCGGTGCCGTCGTCGTCCAGCAGGACGATGCGCATGTCCTGAATGGGGAAACCTACCGGAACCGTGACCCCGGGAATCTCAGTGTCCTGGTCCACGAAGTAGTGTCGGACACTTCCGGTCTCGGTGCTCCGCAAACCGTTCACGAAGAGACAGTCTCGTCCGAAGTGCCGCCGGTAGAGCTCCACATCCGCCTTGAGCACGGACTCCCCCGCCGTCGTGATCAGCCGCAGGTGAGGAAACGCCTCGTGCCCGGTGAGCGCCTCCACAAACTGGCGGAAGGCCGTCGGGCCAGACCGGTAGATCGTAACGCCCTCTTCCGTGAGCAGGCGGCCCAGCCCGGCGGGGCCGCGTCGCCTGAGGTCATACGGAAAGAGGCTGGCTCCGTTGAGCAAGCTTCCGTAGATGCTCCGGCTCGACCCGCTGAAGCTCAGAGAATTCAACAGCGTGATCCGATCCTCGCGACAGATCCGAAGCTCATTGGTGAGCCGCATGATCTCGTGGAGCAGGTTTCGATGGTTCTCGGTCACGCCCTTGGGCTGTCCGCTCGAGCCCGATGTGTAGAGCAATGAAACGAGCGCATCCGGAGGGATTGGCAGATGAGGATCCTCGGCGGCACCGGCCGGGTCCACCGCTTCGATGGTCAAGACCTCACGGCTGCGGCCGGCCAGGTTCGCCGCGATCGCGCCATGGGCCTCCGTCGTCACGATCAACTCGGCCCGGCAATCGTTCAGCATATCGGTGGTCCGGGCGTCGGGAAACGACGGGTCGAGCGGCACGTAGAACTTGCCCGCCTTGAGCACAGCCAGCAACGCGGTGATACCTGGCACGTCCGGTGCTGACAGCACGGCGATCGGCTCGGGGCTCTGCCCTCGGCGCTCGACGATGGCGTGCGCGATGCGGTTAGCGGCCCGATTCAGCTCGGCGTAGGTGAGGCCGTGGCTCCCCGTCTTGATGGCCAGCGAATCGGGCCACATCCGCGCCACCTGCTCGAAGCGATCCGGAATCGACTGCCCGACCTCCGCCGGCTCGAACGCGATGAAGGTACCGCTCGGATGGTGGCACCTGTCCCGGATGGCCTGCTGCCACGCGGGAACTGCCCTGGCGGGACACGCTTCCCCCATAGCTCGGGACTATAGTGGGTCCAGCCTTGGAATACGACTAGCCGACAGGCACAGAGTGCAGCTGGGCCCGAGCGTCGCGGGTCGCAAGCTCACGGCGGCTGGATGAGACCGCCCCCTCGCATTCCCGAGCCACCGAGACCGGGGATCGGCCGGTCCGGCACGATGATCGACGAGGCGGCCTCGCGGCGGAGCTCCTGCAGCTCCCTGACGGTGCGCTCCACGGCCTGCTGGGCCGCGGGCGCAAACTTCTCGACGGCGTCGGCCAGTGACGTGGCGTCGATGTCGAAGCCGAGCGGGAGCGCTCCGGCCGGGGTCAGCATCTGGGCTTCCCCCACGTAGAGCACCCGACGGCTCGCGTCGGTCAGGCCAGCGGCCGTGACGGGCGTGAGCACCCGGATCGTTCCGATTCGTCGATCGGTGAACACTTCTTCCCGATACAGGCTCACCGGATCCATCTTGAGCTGAGCGGAGGTCGGCTCGGGCATGGCCGTGCCTACGCCGGTGGCGCCGCGCCCGTCCGCTCGACGATCAGCCCGTAGTG
>JBOHPM010000614.1:0-2242 GCA_050731715.1 Candidatus Rokuibacteriota bacterium | reverse complement strand
GGACAGACGGGCCAGGAAGGACTCGCCGCCCACGGAACCGACGACCAGCATGGCGAGCCCGAGCACGAGGGGGCCGAGGCCGAGCGAAGAGGAAGATACGCTCGCCCTCGCGATCTCGCCCCTCCGCCCCCAGATCAGATAGGCGGCGATCACTGGGATCGCGAAGCCGTGGGAGAGGCTCGAGAACCGTGCCCACTCGGCGGCCATGCCCGCGACAGCCGGCGCGTAGACGGCGAGAATCGCGGCTGTCCCGAGCCCGAGCAACGCGCCGGAGCCGACGCCGCTCAGCCGCGAGGCGGTGGGACGGGCGTCAGTCGCGTCCAATGCGGATCCGTCCCTCGGTGACGTCGTCGAGGACGAGGATCCTGTCCAGCCGCGTGACCGCGATCCTCACGTCCATGTCGGGGTTCCATCCCGAACGACCATGCGACCACGTCCTCCCCCTTGCGGTCTTTTCGTGCTCGCGATGACAGACGACCCGGGTAGTCGCACGCCGACCGCCGCCGCTCCGGGCGAACGGCGCGCGCCGAGAACCGTGGCCGCGCCGGAGCAGTGGCGACGGGGCGCCGAGTGCGGCGGCGCGACCCACCCTACCCGGTTGCCGGCGGGGCGGGACGACGCCTACGCGGCGCCGAAGAGGAGAGGCTCGGGTGGCGGAGGGATCGGCTGGAGCGCTGCGGACCGACCAGAGGGCGCCGCACCGTAACGCACGGACGCGGCGACGACGGGCACCATGAGGCTGACGAGGCTGATCGTCAGCGCCGAGCAGTCAACGAGGCCGCAGCATGCCTCCGAGCCTTCGAGGTGCGAGGCGGCGAGCGACGGTACGCCGGCACACGCACCGAAGGCAAGAACGAGTGCGATCACGAGAAACACCCTCGCGCCGGACGCAACGGTCGTCATCGTGTGCGGTACGCTACGCCACGCCTCGGGCGAAGTCAAGCATTCCCACCCATTCACTGCACCGGCAAGTAGCCGTTCTCTCTCAAGATCTTCGCTCCTTCGGCAGACCGAACGAAGTCGAGGAACGCGTGGACCTCGGGGCGCGCGCTGTCTTCGCGAAATGCGAACGCCAGCGTCTTCGTGAGCGGATAGAGGCCGCTCGCGAGGTGATCGAGGGTCGGGGCGATACCTTCGACCTTCAGCGGCTTGATGGCCAGGCGCTCGACGGCGAGCGTCCCCAGGTCGGAGAGTCCGATCGCCAGCGGCGTCGCGGCGAGGAGGCGGTGCATCTCCTGCTCGCTGTAGATCGTCCGGCGCATCGCCGCGGCCTGGCCCTCGAGATACGCGCCCCCGAAGCCCCGAACCTCGCGCCGGAGCTCCTGCACCGAGCTGTCGCCCCGCTCCCGGGTGAGCAGGACGATCTCTCCCCCGTCGCGCCAGCGGCGCTTCGTTCCTCGGTAGATCGCGATCAGATCATCGGCCGTGATGTCGGCCTCGACCACGGTTGGATGGACGCCGATCACGACCGCCGTCCTGGCGTACGGCACGAGGGTCAGCCCCAGGGCTTGTTCCTCGTCGGTCAGAGGCCGCGAGATCAAGCCCAGCGAAGTCGCTCCCCGGGCCGCGGTCCAGATCGCATTCGTCGAGCCGATCGGTTGAACGTCCATCCTGATCTCAGGTCGTGTCACGGTGAACGCTTCGACGAGCAGGCGGGTGATGGGAACGTTGGAGCCACAGCCGGCCAGGATCAGGGGCTGCCGGGTGATCTCCGCGGCGGCCGGCGAAGTTGCAGTCGCCCAGACAGCGATCGGAAGTACCGCCAGTACCAGCACAGCACGAGTAAGAAATCTTCGCGTCATCGGCCAGATTACGTCCATCGCAATGCCCTCCTCAGGGCGCGACCTGCGGCGTGTGAGGTCCAGATGGTAACGGCTGGATTTCACAGGACTTCTCGGGGCGGGGGAGCGCGCGCTAGGGCTCGAACGCGTGAGGTCGGCGGGGAGCCTCGCGCGCCAGCAGGAAACTCGTGTCCGGAAGGCCGATCCAGGGGCATGACTCCCTCTCCCCGGAGGCCGGACGTTTACAGCAGCGCCGTTGACGGCGCCTAACTATTACGTCGGAGGGGGGGACATGTCAAGGCACGCCAGGGTGCGCTCGGCGGCGCGCTCCCGGTCAAGGTCTATTTCTCGAGCCGATGCGCGTGGCACGGCAGGGCTTACCGTTCGAGCACGACCTTCACCAGGTCCGCCACTTCCTTGTTGCCCTCGTGCTTGGCTTCGACGCTGATGATCCAGCCCGC
>JBOHPM010000613.1:0-2243 GCA_050731715.1 Candidatus Rokuibacteriota bacterium | reverse complement strand
GGTTCCGTTGCGGCGTAGCGGGGGACCGTTGCTTTTGTTACGACCCTTCGCGAACCCGCATCAGTCCGGTCGATTTCCCCTACGTGGACGGCTGTGGAAACGGTGGATGGGTCAGCGCGAGCTCTCGGCGAGGAAGGTGCGCACCAGCCGGAGGAACTCGTCCAGCCGATCGTGGTGCAGCCAGTGGCCGGCGCCCTCGAGGCCGACGACGCGCGCCTGGCGGAAGTGGGCGGCGCGCCCGTCCGTGGCCGGATCGCCGGCCCAGCGGCTCTCCCGGCCGTGCAGCAGCAGCGTGGGGCACGCGATCCGGGCCCAGAGATGGTGGATGTCGCGACTCGACATGTCGTAGGGCAGCCACGACCGCACGTAGTTGTCGAACTTCCACGTGTAGGTCCCGTCCTCGTTCTGGCTGATGCCGTGCACGGTGAGGTGCCGGGCCTGCTCGGCGGTGAGGTGCGGGTTCTCCTCCTGCATGCGCTTGAAGGCGTCCTCGATGGACGCGTACCGCCGTGGCAGCCGCCCGGCCAGGCCGCGCTGCTCGCGGATCCAGTCGTCCATCCGCTGATCGATCGGCCGGGCCGCGCGCTCGGCCAGCTTCACCGGCGGCGGGCCCAGGCCCTCGACGGCGACCAGCCGGGTCACGGTCTGGGGATAGATGCCGGCGTAGCGGAGGGCGACCACGCCCCCGAGCGAGTGGGCGATGATCGTCACCGGCGCCAGGCGCTGCTGGTGGACGAGCTGCGCGAGGTCGTAGACGTAACCCGCCAGCGTGTAGCTGCCGTCGGTAGACCACTGGCTGTCGCCGTGACCGCGCAGATCAGGCGCAATGATGTGCCACTCGTCGCGCAGCGCCTCGGCCACCCAGTCCCAGTTCCGGCAGTGATCCCGCCCCCCGTGCACGAGCAGGAGCGGCGGCCTGTCCCGGCTGCCCCAGTCCACGTAGTGCTGGCGCAGCCGCTGAGAGAAGAACGTGTGGGAGGTCGGGCCCGGTCCGAGATCGGCCATCGGCTCGTATGCTAACACCTCGGCCGGCGGGGTCCCGCCTCAGCTATCACATTGCGCTATCTCTGCTATCGCTATATGCTATCAGCGCCATGGCGACGATCATCATCCGCAATCTCGACGACGAGGTGGCCGAGCGTCTCCGCCTGCAGGCTCGCCTGCGCGGCGTATCGGTCGAACAGGAGGCCCGGCGTCTCCTCGCCGAGGGCACCCGGATGAGCCGGGCCGAGATCGCCGCGCGGGCGGCCGCGATCCGCGCCCGTCAGCGCCCGCACCGCTCTCGTGGCGTGGATCTGATCAGGGAAGACCGGGAACGATGAGACCGCGCCGGGCCGTAAGGGCCCCGGTGGCTCGCGTTCGCGAGCGCGCCTCGCGCCACACGATCTCGGCTGCCGGGCCGATCGTCGTCGACGCCTCGATCGCCTTCCTCTGGTTCGCCAACGAGCCCGATCGGTACGGAGCCGAGCGGCTCCTCGAGGCCGAGTCTGCCCTGCTCGCGCCCGACCTGATGGCGGTGGAGGCCACCAACGCCTGGTGGAAGAAGCTCCGGCGTCGCGAGATGGAGCTGGCCGACGTCGAGCAGGCGGTGACTCACCTCCTCGCTCTTGGCATCGCTTGGACACCATCGACGGTCTTGCTGCGGCCCGCCGCGCGCCTGGCTGCCGAGCTCGGGCACCCCGTCTATGATTGCGTCTATCTCACGCTGGCAGCATCACGCTCCGCCGCGCTGGCCACGGCTGATGATCGCCTTCGCCGGGCCGCCGAGCGCGTCGCCGTCCGGCTCTGGAGCGATGGCGGCTGAGCGGCGTCACTCGAGCCTCGACGCGCGGACCGCGGTGAGAAACCGGTCCAGGTCGGCCGGCCGCCGGTACGGCAGGCGTTGTTGGAGGACGGCCAGGGAGGCCCCAGGGCTGAGGCGCGACGCCACCGCCCACGCTGCGCGCGCCTCGTCTCGCCGGCCCATCTCGCCGAGGAGCACGGCAAGGTAGGCGTGGGCCGGCACGAAGTTGGGGTTCTGCGCTACGACCTTTCTCAGCGTGTCCAGGGCGTCCTGGCGGCGCCCCGCCACGAACTGGGCGTGGCCGAGCGTCCACAGATAGACAAAGGGGTAGCGTGGATTGAGCCGGATGGCCTGACGGATGAACCTCAGGCTCTCCTCGGCCCGGCCTGCCCAGGCCAGCACCTCGGCCAGGGTCTCGTAGCCGTCGGCGTCGCTCGGCGCGAGCGCGAGGCTTCTCTGG
>JBOHPM010000612.1:0-2244 GCA_050731715.1 Candidatus Rokuibacteriota bacterium | reverse complement strand
GCGATGTGCTGCTTGCAGAAGTCGATGAGATCCGCCGCGGTGGCCTGCTGCCCCGGCTTGAGCGTGACGAACGCCTTGGGCCGTTCTCCCCACGTGGGGTCGGGAATCGCCACCACCGCGCACTCCAGCACCGCCGGGTGGCGGGCCACGCACTGCTCGACCTCGATGGTCGAGATGTTCTCGCCGCCGGAGATGATGATGTCCTTCTTCCGGTCGCGGAGCTCGATGTACCCGTCGCGGTGCCACACGGCGATGTCGCCGGAGTGGAACCAGCCACCACGGAAGGCCTCGGCGGTGGCATCGGGCTGCTCGAAGTAGCCGCCCATGACGTTGTTGCCCCGCATGACGACCTCGCCCAGCGTCTGGCCGTCTCGGGGCACGTCGTTCATGTGCTCGTCCACGACGCGCACCAGGTCGAACACCGCGTAGCCCTGACCCTGGCGGGCGGCCAGCCGGGCCTGCTCCTCGGCCGGCAGCGTCTCCCACTCCGTGTGCCAGGCGCAGACCGTGTGCGGGCCATACGTTTCTGTCAGGCCGTAGACGTGCACGGGGCGGAGATTGAGCTCCCTGAGCTTGCCCAGCAGGGTGGGAGAGGGCGGGGCCCCGGCCACCGTGACCGTGACCGGCCGCGCCAGCCGGTGCGCACGGGGATGGTTGACGATGCCGATCTGGACGGTGGGAGCCCCGTTGTAGTGGGTGATGCCCTCACTGTCGAGCAGCTCCCACACGCGGCCGGGCTCGACCCGGCGCAGGCAGTAGTGGGTGCCGGCCACCGCCGTCACCCCCCAGGTGAAGCACCAGCCATTGCAGTGGAACATCGGCAGCGTCCACAGATACCGGGCGTCCCAGCTCATCCCGGTCTCCAGGATCTCGCCCACGGCGTTCATGTAGGCTCCGCGGTGCGTGTACATGACGCCCTTGGGCCGGCCGGTGGTGCCGGAGGTGTAGTTGATGGCCAGCATCTCGTCCTCGCTCTGCAGCCACGACTCCACCGGGGCCGGCGAGCCGCCGGCGAGAAAGTCCTCGTAGGGATCGCCGGGCGCGCCGGTGTCGTCGACCCGCACCACGCGCACCCCGCTCAGATCGAGGGGTTTGATCACCGGCAGGAGCTCGGCATCCACGAACACGAACCGCGCCCCCGAGTGCTCGAGGATGTAGCCGATCTCGTCGCTGCTCAGCCGGACGTTGATCGCCACCAGCACGCCCCCGGCCCCGGGGACGCCGAAGTGGGCCTCCAGCATGGCCGGGATGTTCGGGCAGAGGAAGGCGACGCGATCGTGCTTGCCCAGACCGGCCCGGCGCAGGGCCGAGGCCAGACGGTTGACCCGGGCCTCGAGCTCGCGGTACGTGTGCCGACGCTCGCCGTGGACCACCGCGACTTTGTCCGGGAACACGGAGGCGCTGCGCGTGAGAAAGCTCACCGGCGTGAGCTCCGTGCGATCGACCCTGGTCGGCTGCGCCATGCCCTCCTCCGCGCGGGAATGAGCGATTGTAACTGGGAACGGCAAAGCTTGGCGAGCGGGCGTACACTGGGGGCGGGAGGCGATCATGCGTAACAGGATCGTAGCCATCTCGCTGGTGCTCGCCGTCGTGATGCCGGCGCCGCTGTGGGCGCTCGGGAGCTCCTTGACCCCGCTGGTGCTGGGCTGGGAGCAGTTTTTCAAGCTCGACTGGCAGGCGGCTGAACGCGGGCAGCAATCGGTCGTGTGGGGTCATCTGCTCAACGACTGGGGGATGCCGGCCAGCCAGATCCAGCTCCTCGTGGAAGGCGTCGACACCTCCGGCGGCGTGGTCGGGCAGAAGGTGGCCTGGCTTGGTCCCACGCTGACGCCGGGCACGCGCGCCTACTTCGAAGTGCCGGTGCCCTGGAAGGCGCCCGCCCACCGCGTGAGCGTCTTCGCCTTCACCTGGGTCCAGGCGGGTGGCGACGCGTTTCCCTGAGCGCGCGTGACGCTGACCCGCAGGAGGGTGCCATGAAAGAGCTTGTCTTCGCGCTCCAGTTCAGCGGCGCCGCCAAGCCTGTCCCTGGCTCGACCACCCGGCTTCGGGCCACGACGTCGGCCAGCGGTCAGACGCTCCGCAGCGTGCTCAAGCCCGACGGCGTCCAGGCGGCGATCGAGCCGGCCGGAGGCGACAAGGCTGTCTTCGAGTCCGAGGTCGACATCGTCGGCGAGGGCCGGTTCGTGGAGTCGGGGACCATCACCTACGGCCTCGCGGGCAAGGTGCGCTTCACGACCGTTGGCC
>JBOHPM010000611.1:0-2245 GCA_050731715.1 Candidatus Rokuibacteriota bacterium | reverse complement strand
TGATCGTCTCCGGCCTCCTGCTCACCGTGCTCTACGTGGGTGAGCCGGCGGCCCTGGTGGGCACCGCCTACGGGATCATGATCCTGACCAAAGCCGCGCTCCTGCTCGCCATCCTGCCCCTGGCCTACGTCAACTTCCGGTTGGTGCGGCGCGCCACCGGCGCCTCGGACCTGCGCGTGGCTCGCACGGCCGAGGCCGAGCTCGGCATCGCCGTCACCGTGCTCTTCGTGGCCGCCTCGCTCACGTCGCTCCCCCCGGCCATCGACGTCCGGGCCGAACGGGCCACCGTCAGCGAGGTCGCCGAGCGGTTTCGGCCCGCCCTGCCACGGCTCATCAGCCCGCCGATCGACGAGCTGCTCCGCACGGCCGATCCCCTCATGGCGCCGCCCGGCCAGCGCACCGCCGTGGAGCGCGCCTGGTCGGAGTACAACCACCATTGGGCGGGCCTGGTGGTGTTGACCATGGGGCTGCTCGCCGTGCTGGAGCGGCTCGGGGTCCGCGCCGCGCGTCACTGGCCGCTCGCCTTTCTGGGCATGGCCGTGTTTCTGTTCCTGCGTAGCGACCCGCGGGCCTGGCCCCTCGGGCCGGCTGGCTTCTGGGAGAGCATGCTGCTCCCCGACGTGCTCCAGCACCGGGCGTTCGTCGCGCTCATCATCGCCTTCAGCGTGTTCGAGTGGATGGTCCGGACCGGCCGCCTGCCCCTGCGCCCGTGGGGCTACGGCTTCCCCCTGCTCTGCGCGGTCGGCGGGGCCATGCTGCTCACGCACTCGCACGCGATGCTCGGACTCAAGGCCGAGTTCCTCACCGAGGTGACGCACGCCCCGCTGGGCATCCTCGGCACGCTGGCGGGCTGGGCCCGCTGGCTCGAGCTGCGCCTGCCTGAGGCCGGGGAAACCCCCGGCTGGCTGTGGCGCGCCGGCCTCATCGCCGTGGCGCTGCTGCTGCTCTTCTACCGCGAGGCATAATGATGGCCATGCTGGGGGGACGGGCGACCGAGGAGGGGACCCGCCGCTACGCCGCCCGCGTCGAGCCCGGCGTCGTCGCCGACCACTATCGGGCCTGGGCCCCGCTGGGACGCGTGTCGAGCCTGGGCCTGGGCACCTATCTGGGCGCCGAGGACCCCGCCACCGACGCGCTCTACCGCCGGGCGATGGGCCGGGCGCTGGAGCGGGGCCTGAACGTCATCGACACCGCCATCAACTACCGCCAGCAGCGCAGCGAGCGCGCGGTGGGCGCCGCGCTCACCGAGCATGTCGGGCGGGGCGTGCTTCACCGCGACGAGGTCGTGGTGGCCAGCAAGGGCGGCTACATTCCGCTCGACGCCGAGGCGGGCGTCGACCCTCGCGCCTACGTCACCGACACCTACCTCAAGACCGGGATCATCAAGCCCGAGGAGGTCGCCGGTGGCTCGCACTGCATGAGCCCGCGCTACCTGCACGACCAGATCGCGCGGAGCCGGCGGAATCTGAACGTGGACACCATCGACGTCTACTACCTGCACAACCCGGAGACCCAGCTTGCCGAGCTCGACCGGCCGCGTTTTCTCGACCGCATCCGCCAGGCGTTCGGGGCCCTGGAGCAGGCGGTGCGCGACGGGCAGATCGTGACGTACGGCACCGCCACCTGGAACGGGTACCGCCAGACGCCCGGCGATCCGGACTACCTCTCCCTGGAAGAACTCGTCGTCGCCGCCCGCGACGTCGCCGGCCCCGACCATCACTTCACGGTGATCCAGCTCCCCTACAACCTGGCCATGCCCGAGGCCTTCACCCGGGCCAATCAGCGGGTGGGGCCAGACACGGTGACCGCGCTGGAGGCGGCCCGTCGCCTGGGGCTCTTCGTGATGGCCTCGGCCTCCGTGTACCAGGGCCAGCTCACGCGCAACCTGCCGCCGCTCGTGGCCGAGTACGTGCCCGGATTCACCACGGACGCCCAGCGCGCGCTGCAGTTCGTCCGCTCCACGCCGGGCATCGGGACCGCGCTGGTCGGCATGAAGTCGCTGGCCCACGTCGAGGAGAACGCGGCGGTCGCGGCGGCCGCGCCGATGGCCTGGGAGCAGTTTCGCCGCATGTTCAGCGCGGGCTAGGTTGTTGCTGCCCCTGGTCCGAAGTCTCCATCATGTCGCCCTCGTGGTGCGACGTCTGGCCGAGGCCTATCGCTTCTACCGCGACACCCTGGGCCTGCCGCTGCTCACCGAGGCCACCATCCCCGAGCAGGGGGTGCGGGCGGCCCTGCTGGCGGCGGG
>JBOHPM010000610.1:0-2247 GCA_050731715.1 Candidatus Rokuibacteriota bacterium | reverse complement strand
GCCGACTTCATCGTCGTCTTCGTGAATCTCGGCCTGTCGGGCGTGATCGAGGCCGTCAAGGCGGCGCCGCGCCCGGTGCTGGTGACGACGTTCTACACGGAGAAGTGGGACCTCGCCCCCAAGAACCTGACCGTCTCCCTGGTGTTCGACTTCAACAAGCCCTACAGCGAGATCGTCGGCAAGATCCTCAAGGGCGAGCGGACCGGCTACTACGAGATGCGCCCGGGTAGCGGGATGGAGCTGTCGGAGATCCGCAACGTGCCGGCCGACGTCGCCAACCGGACGCGGGCCATCTTCAAGCAGGTCGTCGGCGGCAAGCCGATCCCCGAGATCCTCGACCGGACACCGTAGTCCGGTCACCGAGGAGCCAGGCCGGTGGCGACGGCGAAGCGGGTGCAGATGTCGGGGATCGCCAAGCGGTTCGGCGAGACCGTGGCCCTGGCCGGTGTCGACTTCTCCGCTGCCCGCGGCGAGATCCACGGCCTGCTCGGCGAGAACGGCGCGGGCAAGACCACGCTCATGAACGTGCTGAGCGGGCTCTACCGCGCCGACCAGGGCGCCACCGCGATCGACGGCCTCCCCGTCGCCATCGCCTCGCCCAGCGACGCGCTCGGTCACGGCATCGGCATGGTCCACCAGCACGTCGAGCTCATCGCCAACTTCAGCGTCCTCGACAACGTGCTCCTGGGACGCGAGGGCGGCGGCCTCTGGCTGCATCCCGAGCGTCAGCGCCGGGGCGTCGAGGCGATCGCCGGGCGCTTCGGCCTCGCTGTCGAGCTCGACGCCGAGGTGCGGCAGCTGGCCATCGGCGTGCAGCAGAAGGTGGAGATCCTCAAGGCCCTCTACCGCGGCGTCGGCATCCTCATCCTCGACGAGCCAACCACCATGCTCACGCCCCAGGAGGTCGACACCCTCTTCGCGACCCTGCGGGCCATGGCCGAACAGGGCCTGACCGTGGTCTTCATCACGCACAAGATCCGCGAGATCCTCGCCAACTGCGACCGCGTGACCGTGATGCGGGGCGGCCGCCGGGTGGCCACGCTCGGACGCGACGGGATGGACGAGGGAAGCCTGGTCGAGCTCATGATCGGTGAGCGTCTGCAGGCGGCCAGCGCCGCCAGCCACGCTGTCGCCGGCGATTGCGTCCTCGACGTTCGGGACCTCGCGGTGTCGGGTGGGCGGGGGCGGCCCGTCCTGGCCGGCTGCTCGCTGCGCGTCGATGCTGGCGAGGTCGTCGGCGTGGCCGGCGTGGCCGGTAACGGCCAGCGGGAGCTCGCGGACACGCTGGTCGGTGTGCTGCATCCGACCGGCGGGCACATCAGGCTGGGCGGCCGGGACGTGACGGCCTCCTCCGTGCGGGCCCGGATCGCGGCGGGCCTCGTCCTCGTCCCCGAGGACCGGATCGCCGACGGGTTGCTGCCCGGCCTGTCCGTGGCCGAGAACCTGGTCCTGGGTCTGCATCCCTTGGTGTCCGGCCGCCTCGTCTTCGACCGCGGGCGGGCGCGCGCGCTGACGCGGGAGGCCATCGGCGAGTACGCCATCCGCGCCCCCAGCGAGGACGCGCCCGCCGTGGAGCTGTCGGGTGGCAACATCCAGAAGGTCCTCGTCGCCCGGGCCATGGCCCAGGCGCGCGCCGGCGGAGGGCGGCTGCTCGTCGCCACCAACCCCACCCGGGGGCTCGACGTGCGCGCCACCGACTTCGTGCGTCGCCGCTGCCTGGCCTTCGCCGCGGCGGGGGGCGGCGTCGTGCTGATCTCGGAGGACCTGGACGAGCTCCGCCAGCTCTGCCATCGCATTGTCGTCATGTTCCGGGGGACGATCGTCGCCGACCTGCCGCGCGAGCGCTTCGACCCCTATGTCATCGGCCGCCTCATGGCCGGCGTCGCCGTCCCCGAGTCCGCGTCGTGAGCGTCGAGACCACCCCGGCCCTGGCCGAGGCCACCGTCCCTCCGCGCGGGGACCGGTCGCGCGCGCTGACCGCCGGCCTCACCTACGTCGTGGCCGTCGCGCTGGCCGCCGTCGTCGGCGCGCTCTTCATCCTCGCCATGCGCGGCGATGTCTTCCTGGCCTTCCGCACCATCGTGAGCAGCTCGCTCGGCAGCGTGGCCGGCATCGCGCAAACCCTCAACAAGATCTCGCCGCTCCTCCTCGGGAGCACGGCCGTGATGCTGGCGCGGCAGGCCGGCTTCTTCAACATCGGCGTGGACGGCCAGATGTACGCCGGCGCCATCGTCGCGACCGGCGTGG
>JBOHPM010000609.1:0-2249 GCA_050731715.1 Candidatus Rokuibacteriota bacterium | reverse complement strand
CGGTCCGGGTCAAGGACCATGCCGAGGGGCTGGCCGCGCTGGAGGCCGGCCAGGCCGACGCCTACGCCTCCGACCGCGGGATCCTGGTGGGGCTGGCCATGACGTCGAAAGATCCGAAGCGCTTCGCTCTGGCGACGCTGGCCTTCTCCTACGAGCCCTACGGGTTGATGCTCCGCCGCAATGATGCGGCGTTCCGGCTGACGGTGAACCGGGCGCTGGCCGACCTCTACCGCTCCGGGCGGGTCGGCTCCGTCTACGAACGCTGGTTCGGGGCCTTCGGCAAGCCGAGCGCAGCTATTCAGATGATGTATCGCCTCAACGCGATGCCCGAGTAGTCGGCCCCGTCCTCCGGGCCCTCAGCGGAGCGCTGGCCTCGGCGCGTCCGATTACCGAGCCCATCACATGACCGCCGGTTCACGACGGCAAGGAGGCTTAGCGCGCCTCCTGGATCGCGCGCCAGACGCGCTCGGGCGTCACCGGCATGTCGAGATGGCGGACGCCCAGCGGGGCCAGCGCGTCGTTGACAGCGTTGAGCAGGGCCGGGAGGGCGCCCACCGTGCCGGCCTCCCCGACGCCTTTGGCGCCAAGGGGGTTGATCTTCGTCGGGACCTCGTACGAATCGACCTCGAAGGTGGGGACGTCGTCGGCCCGCGGCATCGCGTAGTCCATGAACGAGCCAGCCAGGAGCTGCGCGCTCTCCCGGTCGTAGACGAGCAGCTCGAAGAGGCCCTGGCCCAGGCCCTGGACTACGCCGCCGTGGATCTGGCCCTTGACCAGCATCGGGTTGATCATGGTGCCCACGTCGTCGACCACCGTGTGGCGCACGATGCCCACCACGCCCGTCTCGGGGTCGATCTCGACCTCGCACACCTGGCAGCCGTTGGGGAAGGTGACGGCGGGCGCCGCGAAGGCCGCGGTCTCGCTGAACCCCGTCTCCATCCCGGCCGGCACTTGCCGTGGCTGGTAGGCGGTCTTGGCCACGGCGGCGAGCGTCACGCCCTTGTCCGTGCCGGCCACGAGGAACCGACCGTCGCGGAAGACCACGTCCTCCTGCGCGGCCTCCAGCAGGTGCGCGGCGATGCGGCGGCCCCGCTCGACGATCTTCTCCGTCGCCCGAACCACCGCGGAGCCGCCCACCGTGAGGGCGCCCGAGCCGCCGTTGCCGCGCCCCGCGCCGAGCAGATCGCTGTCGCCCCACATGACCTGGATCCGCTCGGGCGGCACGCCGAGGCGGTCGGCCACGATCTGGGCGAAGGCGGTCTCGTTGCCCTGGCCCATCGACGTCGAGCCCGTGTAGAGGGTCACCGAGCCATCGGCGTTGACGCAGACCTCGGCCGTGTCAGGGTTGGGGCCGCTGTAGGGGCCACCGGCGACCTCGACGGGGTTGGCGATGCCGAGCCCGCGCAGCTTGCCGCGCTGCCGCGCTTCGGCGCGCCGCTTCTCGAAGCCGGCCTGATCGGCGCGCGACAGCGCCATGTCCATCCCGCGGCCGAAGTCGCCGCAATCGTAGGTGAAGACGAGCCCCGTCTTGAAGGGCATCGCCGTGGACGGGATGAGATTGCGGCGGCGCAGCTCGAGGGGGTCGACCTTCAGCTCGCGCGCGGCCACGTCGATCACCCGCTCGATGGCATAGGTCGCCTCGGGCCGGCCGGCACCGCGGTAGGGGCCCGTGGGCACCGTGTTCGTGTACACGCCGGTCGTCTGCACGTGGATGGCCGGCGTCGTGTACACGCCGGCCAGGCCACCCACGTTGTTGGTCCCTGGTCCCGCGCTGCGCTGGGTGAGGTACGCGCCGACGTTGAGGGCGAGGGCCACGCGCAGGCCGAGGAACTTGCCGTTGGCGTCCAGGGCCAGCTCCGCCGTCGTCACGTTGTCGCGGCCGGCCTCGTCGCTGACAAACCCCTCGCGGCGGTCCGACGTCCACTTCACCGGCCGGCCGAGCCGGCGCGCCGCCCACAGGACCAGCACCATCTCGGGGTAGACGCCGTTGCGCATCCCGAAGCTGCCGCCGACCTCGGCCGTCACGACGCGCATCAGGCTGTGGGGGATCTTCAAGATGTCGGCGAGCAGCCCACGCACGCCGTGCGGCCCCTGGATGCCGGTGTGCAAGGTGTAGCGTCCAGCCCGCCGATCCCACTCGCCGACGGCGGCCCGTGGCTCCAGCGGCGCGGCGGCCACCCGCGTTACGACGAAGTCCAGCTTCGTCACGTGCGCCGCGCCCTCGAACGCGCGGGCCACCGCGTCGCGCG
>JBOHPM010000608.1:0-2253 GCA_050731715.1 Candidatus Rokuibacteriota bacterium | reverse complement strand
GGGAGCACCCGGGTGAGGACATAGGCGGACATGTCGAGTCCGGCCCGCCGGGCAGCGCGCTGGATGGCGGCCTTTTCGGCCGGCGAGACGCGGATCTGGAGCTGGGCGGACTTGGCGCTGGCGGGCATCGGTCGAGCATAAGCCTTGGCCCGTCCGCTTGTCAATACGCTTGTATTGACAAAAATGCCGCTGCGGCGGGGCGGGCACAGGGTGAGTCCTCCCTCCCCCGGGAGGGTGAGTGCGCCTCGCGCCACGGATGGTGGTCTGGCCTCGCGGGGGCAGTTGCCTCTAGCGTATGCGTTGGCCTATGCAAGGAGCCTGCCGTGGATTGCGAACGCACTGCCCGGCTGTTTCGCAACGGCCGCAACCAAGCCGTCCGCATCCCGAGGCGGGCTGCCCGCTGTCGACGAAAGCGGCTTCGCCCTGCCGCATCAAGGCTTGTCGCGAACGCTGTCGTGCTCGATCGACGTCCGCCGGGGCTCTCCATCCCAGATTGCAACCGGACTGCCCCCGGCCTGCGGCTTGAGCACGACCTTGCGGATCGCATCACGTACCAGCTCCGCGACGCTGCGTCCTGAGCGCGCCGCCGCCTTGCGCAGCGCGTCGAGCTCTTCCCTGCGCAGATAGACTTGAGCCTTTTCCATGTTTGTCAATCTACTCGGACGGGTGCGCCTCGGCCAGCGCTGAGCGTTCGCTCGGGCGCGATCTAGGTCTCGGCGATCGGAAGCTCGCGCACGCGGATACGCGCTTCGTCAAAGACGACGATAGCGCCGCGCCGCAATGCGTCCTCGACCGCAGACAGGTTCGCCAGCATCAGAGCAAGCTGCCGCGCCGGATCGCGCTCGACGCCACGCCTGAACAGGACGACGGAGGGCTTGCTTCCACCCCGGAGCGCGAGCAGGGCGCCGAAGTCCGTGTCGGCCGATACCACGGTCCGGTCTTCCCGTGCCGCACGGTCGAAGATCTGCTCGTCCTCGGCCGCCTGCAACCCGTAGTCCCGGACGTGGACGGCGTCGTGACCGTTCCCGCGCAAGCCCTCCGCCACCGCCGGCGAGAGAGCGTTGTCGACCAGAAACCTCACCCCGACGCCAAGGGCAGTTCGCGCTCGCGCACCGCCTCGGCGGCGTACTTCAGGGCTTCGTGAATGTCGGGAGCTTCGAGGTCCGGGTAGGCCCCGAGGATTTCAGCCTCGGTCATGCCGTCGGCCACCATCCCCACCACCGTCGCCACGGGGATGCGTAACCCTCGGATGCACGGCACGCCGCCCATCTGCTTGGGGTTCACCGTTATGCGTGTGAACTTCATGGCCGTCACCCGGGGAATTGAGGCCGGGCAATTCTACTCCCGCGCAGGATGGGAGTCGCGATGCCTCTATCCGCGGAGCCGAACCTCACGAGTTTTCCGCAAAGCATGTTTCCCGCCGTCACCGCTTGCTAGCGTTCAGGCGCCGCTCGTGATCCGGGCATAGGACCAAGGTCCGATTTCGGTTTGGATGTGGACTGCGGATACTTCAAACCGCCGCTCGTAATTCCGCAGCTCGGCGCAGGCTGGGTGTTCAACCACAGACGAGGACGAACATGAAAACTTGGTGCACATCACTCCTGGCGGGCCTCGCGCTCGTCGTGGGCCTCACAACGGCGTCGCCGGCGCTCGCCCAGGCCAAGGCGCCCGCACCGGCCAAGAAGCCCAATATCCTCTTCATCATGGGCGATGACATCGGCTGGATGCAACCGAGCGTCTACCACCGCGGTTTGATGGTCGGGGAAACGCCCAACATCGACCGCATCGGGAACGAAGGCGCCATCTTCATGCATTACTACGCCGAGCAGAGCTGCACTGCCGGCCGCAATTCCTTCTTCACCGGCATGCATCCGCTGCGCACGGGCATGATCCCGCCGCAGCTGCCCGGCAGCCCGTCCTACCTGCGACCCGGCACACCGTCGATCGCCAAGTTCCTGCGCGACCTCGGCTACAACACTGGAGAGTTCGGCAAGAACCACCTCGGGGACCATACCGACGCGTTGCCGACCGCGCACGGCTTCCAGGAGTTCTGGGGCTATCTGTATCACCTCGACGCGATGCAGGGGGTGAGCTTCAACGACATCAATGTCTCCCCGACCCAGCAAGGCATCGCTCCGCCGTGCAGAAACACGCCGGTTCCCGGCCTCCCCGAGGTCCCCGGTGCCGTGGATCCGAAGAAGACGACGTGTCTGACGCCCCCGCGTCCGGTGATCTGGTGCACGTCTTCCGACG
>JBOHPM010000607.1:0-2253 GCA_050731715.1 Candidatus Rokuibacteriota bacterium | reverse complement strand
GTCATGAGCGCCGCGGATGCCACGACGAGCCTCAGGATCGGCACGAACGTGCTGAACAACGACCTCCGCCATCCCGTACTGCTTGCGCGTGAGGCCGCAACGATTGACATGCTGACGGATGGACGGCTCGAGCTGGGACTGGGCGCAGGTTACATGCGGGTCGAATACGAGCAGGCCGGGCTCCGCTTCGACCGGGGCGGCATCAGGGTCGACCGGCTCTCGGAATCGGTACCGATCATCAAGATGTTGCTCAGCGGCGCCGAAGTCACGTTCGCCGGCCAGCACTACCGGGTCACGGGCCACACGATCCACCCACGGCCCGTCCAGCGGCCCCATCCGCCGATCATCATCGGGGGCAATGGCCTTCGCCTCCTCGCGCTGGCCGCCAAAGAAGCCGATACCGTGAATCTCACGGGCCTCACCTTCACCCGAGGCGGCACGGGGCTCGACATGTCGGGATGGACAGTGGCGGGCGTCGATGAGCGGTTGCGGGTGGTGCGGGAAGCGGCCGGCCCGCGCCTCGGTCGCCTCGAGCTGAGTGCCCAGATCCAGCGGGTCATCGTCACGGACCGCCGCCACCAGGCGGCCGAGGAGCTCCAGAAGCAGTGGGCTCAGCTCAGCGTCGAGGAGATCCTCGAGGCTCCGTTCGTGTTGATCGGCACCGTGGACGAGATGGTGGAGGCCCTTCACGCCCGGCGCGATCGCTGGGGGATCTCCTACGTCGTCACGTTCGAGCCGTACCTGGAAACCCTCGCCCCCGTCGTGGCCAAGCTCGCCGGCACCTAGGAGACGCGGCGGTTAGGAACTCGCCGGGACTTCGACCAGCTCCAGCGCCTCGCGGCTCGGCCCCTCGATCATCACCGCCCGCGTGGCGCCGAGCTTGTAGGGTTCTTCGAGAAACCTCACGCCCTCGCGGCGCAGCTTGGCGATCCAGACGTCCAGATCGCTGACGCTGAGGGCGATGTGGTCGTAGAGCTGTCCGCGCGTGGGTGCGAGCGGCCGATCGCCCTGATTCATGTACCAGGGCAGCGCGACGTCGCCGAAGACGACCGCGGCGGCCGGCGCCCGGAACATCCCCTGCTGCTCCAGCGCCGGCCAGCTCCGCTCGGCGCCCCGCGCGACCTTGCACGTGCTCTCGGTGAGCGGTGTGCTGCTGGTGCGTCCGGCGAACACCGGCGCGTTGAGGTGCTGCTGGTACCAGAGCTGAGCGCAGAACGGATCGTCCTGGTACATGTGCACGTGGTTGAAGCGCTCGGCCGCATGGTTGCCCGCGTATTCCACGAGGGCTCCGTCGGGGCCGTGCATATACCCGAAGCCGCCCGTCCGGGCTGGCTGCACGCCGGTGGCCTTGGCCTCGGCGATCTGGGCCTTCGTCCGGCCTGGCACGCCGCCCGTGCCCGGCCAGGTGTCGCTGCTGACGAGGACCGATCCGCCTTCGTCGGTGGTGTAGAGCGGTAAGAGCTGGACGTCCGGGCGGCCTTTGTAGGACTCCAGGCTCGCCCGCGTGTCGGTGACGTGCCAGCCGAAGTGCCAGATTGCAGTCTGCGGCGACGTCGGGGCCACCGTGGCCACCCGCGTGAACAGAACGAGGACGTCGTTCGGCGCGGCCAGCACCGGCAGGCCCCCCCAGCCCGTCTTGGCCACCGTGGGAAACTGCCGGAGATAGAAGTCGATCGCCGCGCCGGGATCGACAGAGTTCAGGTGGAGATGATGGAAGCCCGGCGGCTCGAGCACCTCAGCGCACCTTCACCAGCTTCTGCAAGCTCCGCAGCCCGGCCGGGGGCGGCTGGTCCCGGTAGCGGTTGCGCCAGTTGGTGAACGACACCTCGCCCACGTAGATGTCGCCGTGGGAATCGACGGCGAGGCCGTGCGGGGAGTTAAACTGGCCCAGCTCGAGCCCGGCCGGACGTTGCCCGAGCCGCGCCAGCATCTCGCCCTTGGGACTGTAGATGCTGATCCGCGGGCCGATGTTGGGCATGTCGTAGTTGACGCCCATGCCGCCGCCGATCTCCCCGACGTAGAAGCGCGGCTCGGAGCCGGACTTCAAATAGAGGCCTGACGGCCGGTGCATGTTGCTCCACTGCGTCTCGAACCGGCCGTTGCCGTCGAACACCTGGACGCGATGGTTCTCGCGGTCGGCCACGTAGACCCAGCCCTCGGCGTCGCAGCAGATGTTGTGGGCGATGTTGAACTGGCCCGGATCAGTGCCCGGCTCGCCCCACGAGCGGAGCAGCGTGCCGTTCGGCGCGTACT
>JBOHPM010000606.1:0-2259 GCA_050731715.1 Candidatus Rokuibacteriota bacterium | reverse complement strand
TGGTGGTCACGCCGGCCAGGACACCGCCCAGGTCGGGATCGACGGCCGTGCGGTTGACCCCGTGCAGGACGTGGGCGTGGCAATCGATGAGGCCGGGCGTGACGATCTTGCCAACCACCTGGATCGTTCGCGTCGCCTCGGTAGGTGCGATCCCCGCGGCGATGCGCGCGATCTTGCCATGCTCGACCGCGACGTCGAGCACGCCGTCGAGCCCACTCGACGGGTCCAGGACTCTTCCGCCCTTGAGGATGAGATCGTACATGCCTGGCCTCCCGAGGAGCCATCATAGCGAAAGCTGTGCGATGATGCTGGCCGCCATGGAACTCGACCATCACACCGCGGACCGGGCGACCCCCCGGCCCGTGGTTTCCGGCACCCAGGGGCTCGTGGTGGCCGGCCATCCCCTGGTGTCCATGGCCGGCATGCGCATGCTGCTCGCGGGGGGCAACGCGTTCGACGCGGCCGTGGCCGCCGGCTTCGCCGCCGCCGTGGTGGAGCCGACCGCGTCCTACACCCTGTGCGGGGAGTGCGTGGCCCTCGTCTACGACGCGCGCCGGCGTGAGATCCACGCGCTGGGCGGCCAGGGCACGGCCCCGGCGCTGGCGACGACGGCCTTCTACCGGGGCCGCGGCCTGGATCGCATCCCGACCGGGCCGGGCCGGCAGGCCCATCTGTCGTTCACGGTCCCGGGCGCGGTCGACGCGTACCTGACTCTGCTCGAGACGTACGGCACCCGGACACTTGGCGAGGTGCTCGCCCCCGCCGTGGAGTGCGCCGAGCGCGGCTTCCCGATGTACGAGGCCATGCAGCGCCTGCTCGACACGGGCGATGGTCGGGCCCAGTTCGACGTTTATCCCCCCGGCGGGACGGCCGTGTTCTATCCGGGCGGGCGGCCGCCGGCCGTGGGCGAGCTGCTCGTGCAGCGCGCCCTCGGGGGCACGCTCCGGCGGCTCGTCGAGGCCGACGGCCAGCATCGCGGCGACCGCATGGCCGGCATCGCCGCCGCCCGGCAGCGCTTCTATGGCGGCGACATCGCGGCTGCGATCGGCGCGTTCTCCGAGCGGCTGGGCGGGCTCCTGCGCGCCGGCGATCTCGGCGGCTACCGGGCACGATTCGAGCCGCCGCTCCGGATGGCGTTCGCGGGGCGTGAGATCGTCGGCCAGTCGGCGTGGACCCAGGGCCCCGTGCTCCTGCAGGCCCTCGGCATGCTCGCCACCTTCGACCTGCGCGGGCTGGGCCACAACTCCCCGCGCTACATTCACGTCCTGGCGGAAGCGCTCAAGCTCGCCTTCGCCGACCGCGAGCGCTACTACGGCGACGTGTCGGGTGTGCCGCTCACCGAGCTGCTCGCGCCGGCTTACGCGCGGGAGCGGGCGGCGCTCATCCGCATGGATCGCGCGGCCGCTGCCGCGCCGGCGCCCGGCGATCCGCGAGGCGAGGGGCCGGCCCCCGCCGTGGCGATGCCTGCCGGCAGAACCGCCGGGGACGCGTCCGCGGCCGGCGGGACCACGCACATCGCGGCCATCGACCGCGAGGGCAACATGATCGGCCTGACGCCGAGCGGCGGCGCGTTCCGGAAGTCGGTGTTCGTCCCCGAGCTGGGCTGCACGCTCAGCACGCGCAGCGAGATGTTCGTGCTCGAGGACGGCCACCCCAATGGGCTCGTGCCGGGCAAGCGGCCGCGCACCACGCTGGTGAGCTATCTGATCTGCGAGGGCGGCGTGCCGGTCTACACGGTCGGCTGTCCGGGCGGCGACGATCAGACTCAGGCGGATCTTCAAATCATCCTCAACGTGCTGGTCTTCGGGATGAACCCGCAACAGGCCGTCGACGCGCCCCGCTTCTCGACGCAGACGCTCGTCAACTCGTTCTACCCGCGGGCCTACCGACCCGGCCAGCTCAACGTGGAGCCGGGGATCCCGGCCAGCACCCGCGCCGAGCTCGCCGCGCTCGGCCACGGCGTCACCGACGTCGACGCCTGCGGCTTCGGCGCGGTGGTCACCCACCGCGATCCCCGGAACGGCGTGCTGTCGGGCGGCGCCGATTCGCGGCGTCCGACCTATGCCCTGGCCTGGTAGGCCGCCTGGCGCCGTCGTGTAGAATCCGGCCATGTCCAACGGAAGCCCGACCGCCCTGCTGTTGAACGCCGGCCACGCGCTGGATCACCTCTTTCTGCTGATCTTCGCCACCGCCGTGGCGGCGATCGGCGCCGACTGGGGGATGGTCTGGCAGGATCTGATGCCCTACACTGTCGGGGCC
>JBOHPM010000605.1:0-2263 GCA_050731715.1 Candidatus Rokuibacteriota bacterium | reverse complement strand
GGAGGATCCCGCGGCCTTCCCGCGCACGGCCAAGAATGCCTTCTACATGGATCCCCGTGACGTGCTGAGCTTCACGCGGCGTGAGGCCGAGGGCTTCCGGGTCGCCGTGATCTATCACTCGCACCCGAATGCGGGGGCGTACTTCTCACCGACGGACATCGAGCAGGCCGCGCCCCGAGGGGAGGCGCACTATCCCAATGCCACGTACGTGGTCGTGTCGGTGGTGGGCGGCGACGTTCCCGCGGCGGCGGCGTACCGGTGGAGCGCGACCGCCCGGACCTTCCACCGCGTCGACGACGGCCAGCTCCTCGGGCCCGATCGGGGCGGAGGACCAGAATCGTCGCGACTGATGGCGGCGGCGGAGCGGGTGATACCCGGGGGAGTGAACAGTCCCGTGCGCGCCTTTCGCGGCGTGGGGGGCCAGCCCTTCTTCGTGGCCCGGGCGGCCGGGGCCCGAGTGTGGGACGTCGATGGTCGCTCGTACATCGACTTCGTCGGCTCCTGGGGGCCCCTGATCCTGGGACATGCGCCGGCGCCCGTCGTGCAGGCGGTGAGTGAGGCGGCCGGGCGCGGCACCAGCTACGGCGCGCCGACGCCGCAGGAAGTCGAGATGGCCGAGGCCATCGTGGCCGCCTTCCCGTCGATGGAGCTCGTACGACTGGTCAGCTCGGGCACCGAGGCCGCCATGAGCGCGATCCGCGTGGCGCGGGGGGCGACCGGCCGCGACCTCATCGTCAAGTTCGACGGCTGTTACCACGGTCACGCCGACAGCCTGCTGGTGAAGGCTGGCTCAGGCGGGGCGACGTTGTCCATTCCCGACAGCCGGGGCGTGCCCGAGCGGCTGGCCGCGCTCACGCTGACCGTGGCGTTCAACGACCTCGACGCCGTGGGCCACCTGTTTCGCGCGCGCGAGGGCGAGATCGCGGCGGTCATCGTGGAGCCCGTGGCCGGCAATATGGGTGTGGTGCCCCCGGCCCCCGGGTTCCTCGCCGGGCTGCGCGAGCTGTGTACGCGCCACGACGCGCTCCTGATCTTCGACGAGGTGATCACCGGATTCCGGGTGGCCTACGGAGGCGCCCAGGCGCTCTATGGCGTTCGACCGGACCTCACGTGCCTGGGCAAGATCATCGGCGGCGGCCTTCCCGTCGGGGCCTACGGAGGCCGGCGCGACGTGATGGCGCAGGTGGCCCCGCTCGGCGGCGTCTATCAGGCCGGGACCCTGTCGGGAAATCCGCTCGCCGTCACGGCAGGTCTGGCCACGCTCCGGAGCCTGCGCCAGGGTGATCCCTACGGGCAGCTCGAGCGGGCGGGGGCCCGACTGGAACGCGGCCTGCGCACGGCCGCCGAGAAGAGCGGTATCCCGCTGACCGTGAACCGCGTGGGCTCCATGCTCACCGGGTTCTTCACCGATGGCCCGGTCGTCGACTACGCCTCGGCGCGCCGGGCGGACACCACCCGCTACGCGCGCTATTTTCACGCCATGCTGTCGCGGGGCGTGTACCTGGCGCCCTCGCAGTTCGAGGCGGCGTTCGTCTCGCTCGCCCACACGGAGGCGGACCTGGCGGCGGCCGAGACCGCCGCCGCCGACGCGCTGGCCGCTCTGGCCTGAGTCGCTGTTGACTTGTTTCCGAAGCTCGTGATACGGTGCACAAGCGTTTTCCAGCGCCGCGGAGGGCATCCGACTGTCGACGAAGGCGAGAGCGGGCGTGGGAGCGGTGGGGCTGGCGCTCTTCGTCATCCTGGTGGTCCTGGCGGTGTCCTCGTGGAGCCGTCGGCCGGCTACGGCCACGGCGTCGCAGCAGCCGATCAACTTCCCCCATAACGTGCACGTGCAGCAGTACAAGATGGATTGCGGGTACTGCCATACCGACGCCCGCCGCTCGGAGTACGCGGGGTTACCCTCGGTGGCGCGCTGCATGGGCTGTCACAAGATCACCGCCGCCGATCGCCCAGAGATCAAGAAGCTGGCCGACTACGCGGCCAAGAACACCCCGATCCCCTGGGTGCGCATCTACAACTTGCCCGAGTTCACCTATTTCCCCCACAAGGCCCACGTGCGGGCCGAGGTGCGCTGCCAGACGTGCCACGGGCCCGTCGAGACCATGACGACCGTGGGGGCCACGACCGGTCCCCGGATCGACCACGACCTGCTCACCCTCGTCGGATTCCGGCCTGCCCCCCCGCCGCTCTCCATGGGGTGGTGCCTGGAGTGTCACCGCCGGGAAAATGCCACGCGGGGCACCCGGGCGCCCCTGGACTGCAT
>JBOHPM010000604.1:0-2268 GCA_050731715.1 Candidatus Rokuibacteriota bacterium | reverse complement strand
AATCAGCACCACCCAGCGCAGATGTCCGGGAACTGGCAGCGACACGGCGGTGATTCCACCCGGCCTGGCGCAGGCCACGGTCAGCCCCCCGTACAGCGCGGCCGCGACATTGTCGGGGTGCCCCTCGGCGCGGGCCGCCAGCGCTAGCACGGCCGCCCGGTCGAGCGGCGAGCCCAGCAGGGCGTTGCCGGCCAACAGCCCACCCACCCAGGCCGCGGCGCTGGAGCCGAGTCCCCGCGCCAGCGGGATGCGGTTCAGGCACGTCAACGTGCAGCCGGGAAAGCGTCGGCCGGCGGCTTCGTAGACCGCTCGAACGGCGCGGACGACGACGTTCTGTTCACCGGTCGGCACCTTACCGGCCCCCTCGCCCTCCACGCTCACGCTGATCGCGTCGGACTCCCGCGCGGTGACCTCGTTGTACAGAGCGAGCGCCAGGCCGAGCGCATCGAAGCCCGGGCCCAGGTTGGCCGAGCTGGCGGGGACCCGGACCCGAACGTGCGGCGCTAGAGCCGCTTGAGCAGCCACTCGGGGGTCAGCGAGATAGCCCAGGCGTTGAGGACCGTGTAGTAGTTGGTGAACACGAGCACGCCCACGACCACGAGCAGGACACCGGCGGCGCGCTCGACCACGGGGATGAACGGGCGGTAGCGCTTGAAGAAGCGCAGGAACGAGCCCAGGGCCAGCGCCGAGAGCAGGAACGGCACGCCCAGGCCTGCCGAATAGGCGATCAGCAGGCCGACGCCCCGTTGCACCGTCTCCGCAGTGCCAGCCAGGGACAGGATCGCGCCCAGAATCGGTCCCACGCAGGGCGTCCACCCGATGGCGAAGGTGATTCCCACCAGGAGCGAGCCGGCGTAGCCCGCGGGCTTCGCGCGGAGCTGAAACTGCGCGGTGCGCCCGAAGAGGCCCAGGCGAAACACGCCGGCGATGTAGAGGCCGAACAGCACGATCAGCGCGCCGCCCAGGCGCCGAATCCACTCGCGATGCTCGAGCAGGAACTGCCCGGCGGCGCTGAAGGTCGCGCCCAGTGCGATGAATACCATCGAGAAGCCGGCCACGAAGGTGACCGCGTGCAGCAGCACGCGGCGGCGCGCGGCGGGACTGATGTCACCGGAGAGGTCGGTCACCGACATGCCGGTGATGAACGACAGGTACGAGGGGAACAGTGGCAGGACGCAGGGTGACAGGAACGAGAAGAGGCCTGCGCTGAACGCCACCGCCACGCCGACCGACTGTCCCATCCCTACCTCGTCAAGCCCTCCAGCAGTGAATGCGCCGCGTCATTGTCCCAGGTTCGCGGCCCCAGCGCCAGCGCGACCAGGTTGCCGAGCCGATCCACCACGAAGGTCGCCGGCAGGGCCCGCACCCCGTAGAGATTGGCCACCTCGAACTTGGGGTCGAGCGCGACCGGGAAAGTCAGGCGATGCCGGGTCAGGAAAGGACCCACCAGCCCCGGATCGCTGTCCAGCGACACCGCGAGCAGGACGAACTCGTTGTCCTTGTGCTGCCGCCACAGTCGCTCCAGCGCCGGCATCTCCTCCAGGCAGGGCGGGCACCAGGTCGCCCAGAAGTTGATGAGGAGGATCTTCCCCCGGTGGCCCGTCAGGCGGAAGGACTTGCCGTCCACGAGCGGCAGCGTGAAATCCTGGACGGCGCGCGTCCGGGACGGCTTGATCAAGTCGAGCTCGCGCATGGCGGCGTCGAGCGAGAGCTGGCGTCCGGGCCGAGGCTTTGGCTGGCCAGCGGGCGCGGCGTCTGCCTGCGCGGGGTTCGGTGCAGGAGCCGCCACCGGCGCGGAGTGCGGCGGCCGGGCTCCGGTCGGACTCGCCGCGCCGGGCCCCGGTCCTGAGCGCAGGGCCAGGTACCCCACGCCCGCGGCGACCGTGACCAGCACGGCGGCCAGCGCAAGTGACACCCGTACTCTCGACATGGATCTGAGCAACCTCTATATTATGCCCGCCACGAGCGAGGAGGCCGGACATGGATGAGCACGAGCTGCGAGAGCTGCTGCGAGAGGTCAAGGCCGGGCGCCTCTCGCGCCGCGCCTTCATGACGTCGATGGTGGCGCTGGGACTCACGGCGCCCATGGTGAGCCAGATGCTGGCCTCGGCGGGCATCGCCCAGGCCCAACCCAAGGTCCCCAGCTTCACGCCGAGCAAGCGGGGCGGGGGGGGGCCGGTCAAGATCTTGCTGTGGCAGGCCCCCACGCTCCTCAACCCGCACTTCGCGAACGGCACCAAGGACCAGATCGCCTCCCGGGTGTTCTAC
>JBOHPM010000603.1:0-2268 GCA_050731715.1 Candidatus Rokuibacteriota bacterium | reverse complement strand
ATCCCCGGCGACCGCTTCGTCGTGCGCTCGTACTCGCCGATCGTGACCATCGGCGGTGGCACCCTACTCGACGTCGATCCCCCACGCTTCCGGCGCAAGGCACCGGCCTTGCTCGCCCACCTCACACTGCTGGAATCCGGCACGCCGGAGGAGGTCGTCGAGGAGCATGTCCGCCACGTGGGTGTGGCCGGCATGCGGGCGGGCACGCTGGCCGGCCGCGTACCGTTCGGCCCCGACCAGCTCCGGCAGGTCCTGGGCCGGCTCGAGGCCGGGCGCCGGGTGCTGGCCATCGAGCGCGACTGGTACATCCACCCCGAGAGCTACGACCGACTGCGGGGCCTGGTCGTGGACGCGCTGGAGCAGTTTCACCGGGCGAACCCGCTGCGCGCCGGAATGTCGCGCGAGGAGCTACGGGGACGTGCGGGGGCTTCCGACGAGCGCGTCTTCGCCCATCTCCTGGCCGCGCTCGATGCCGAGGGCCAGGTGCGCGCCGAGCGGGACAAGGTCCGTCTGGGCTCACACGCCGTTCGGCTGAGCCCGGAGCAGCAGCGCGCGGTGGAGCGCATCGAGCAGGAGTTCCTCAAGGCCGAGGCGGCGCCGCCGAGCCCCGAGGAGGCGCTGGCGCGGGCAGGTCTCCGCGGTGACGAGGAGCATGAGTTGTTCCAGCTTCTGGTGGCCGACCGCAAGCTGGTCCGGGTCAAGGAGTCGCTCTACTTCCACGCCTCGGCCCTGGACGCCATCCAGGACAAGGTCGTGGCGCTCTTGCGGGAGCGCAAAGAAATCGCGCCGGGAGACATCAAGGACCTGCTCGGCATCTCGCGCAAGTACGCGATCCCGCTCCTCGAGCACCTGGACGCCCGCCGGATCACGGTCCGGGCGGGGGAGAAGCGGGTCTTGCGGGGCGGATGAGGGGGGAGTATGGTTGAGGCCGCTGGAAAGGAGCGTCACATGTTTGGCTTGGGCTACCAGGAACTCCTGATCATCCTGGTGATCGTGCTGATTCTCTTCGGCGCCAACCGGCTGCCGGAGCTGGCGCGTTCGCTGGGATCGAGCGTGAAAGAGTTCAAGAAGGGCGTGAACGAGATCAAGGCCGAGGACACGAGCGCCGCCAGCAAGCGCGAAGAGGAGAAGAAGGCGTAGCCCTCCCCATCGGCGTCGACGTCGGCGGCACCCGCATCCGCGGCGGGGCCGTGACGGCCGACGGCGAGGTCGTGTCCCGGGTCGAGCGTCCTACCGAAGCTGAGCGCGGCCCCAGCGTCGTCTTGGCCAGCCTCCTCGAGGTGATCCACCAGTTGCTCGGCGCGTATCCCTCCACCGACACTGTCGGTGTGGCCTGTGCCGGGCAGATCCACCCGGCGACCGGGGCCGTCGTGTATGCCCCCAATCTGGGCTGGCATGACGTCCCGCTGGCCGCACACCTGCAGCAGGGCATCGGGCGGCGTCTCACCGTGGAGAATGATGTCCGCGCCGCGGCCTGGGGTGAATTCGCCTACGGAGCCGGCGCCGGCGCGCACAGCCTGGTGGCGGTCTACGTGGGTACGGGTGTCGGCTCGGGCGCCGTGCTGGATGGCGCCCTGTGGCGTGGCGTCAGCAACGGCGCCGGCGAGCTCGGCCACACGCAGGTGGTGCGAGACGGGCTTGCCTGCCCCTGTGGACGTCGGGGCTGCCTCGAGCAGTACGCGTCGGGAAGCGGCTTTCAGCGACGGCTGCGGCGAGCCCTGGCCGAGGGCGTGGCGACCCGGTTGGCCCAGGAGACGGCGGGCGATCCCGGCCGGCTCACCGCGAGCATGGTGGAGGCCGCGGCCGAGGCCGGCGACGGGCTGGCCCAAGAGCTGTGGCAGGACGCCGAGCGATTCCTCACCCTGACGGTGGCCAACTACGTGACGCTGCTCAATCCAGAAGTCCTGGTGCTAGGGGGCGGCGTGATCGAGACGGTCCCCCGACTCTTCGAGGCGGTAGCCGCGGCCGTGCCGAGCCTCACGACCGTGCTCGCGCGCGTTGTGCGTCTGGAGCGCGCGCGGCTCGGCGACTGGAGCGGCGTGGTCGGGGCCGCGGCGCTCGCGGCGCGGGCGCCGGGCCGGCGGTGAGTATGGTGGTCAACATGGTTGTGTAACGGCTCGTCCGCCCTGCGCTATGATCGAAGCACATGACGCGCGTCGCCGCCTTCGCCGCGCTGACCATCATGATCATCGGCTCGGGCATCGTCTCCCCGGCGCTCGCCCAGATCTACCGGTGGACCGATGAGCAGGGCACCGCCCACTTCACCGA
>JBOHPM010000602.1:0-2271 GCA_050731715.1 Candidatus Rokuibacteriota bacterium | reverse complement strand
GCCAGTCGATGACGGTGTCGGCATGGTCGGGGAAGATGGTCTCCGGGTGCGGATAGTCCGACTCGAACATGAGCACGTGGTCCCCGATGAGGTCGATGACCGCCCGGGTCATCTCCACGCCCTCGGAGAAGTCGATGCCGCAGAAGACGCGCCCCATGCGCGCGTACTCCAGGGGGGTGTGCGCCAGCTTCGGCGAGACGGAGCCCCGCACGTACTCGATCTGTCGGGTCAGGCGCAGCAGCCAGTGCGGGAGCCAGCCGTGGCCGCACTCGAGCGTGCCGACGCGGAGTCGGGGGTGGCGGTCGAGCATCCCGCCCATGAGCATGAACGAGAGAAACCGCTGGCCACCCCAGGTCTGGCCCGCGCAGCGGCCCATGGCCGGGTTGTCCCAGACGTCGCGATAACCCGGGAAGTACGGCGTCTCGATGGTGAAGCCGTGATACATGATGGGCAGATCCGCGTCGTTGGCCGCTGCCCAGATGGGCTCCAGGTCGGGATCATCGACGGGCAGGCCCTCGGGCAGCAGGGGCCACACCGCCGCCACCCAGTCCTCGCTCGCAAGGTCCGTGATGGCCTGCGCGCCCCACGTCGGATCGTTGGCCGGCGCCAGCACCATGCTCTTCAGGCGACGAGGGTCCGCCGCGCAGTACTCGGCCATGTACCGGTGATAGGCGCCGTAGAGGCCCCGGACCAGATGGGGCGCCAGCGCGGGCGCGCCATAGGCCCACGGGCCGGGGATGATGAAATCGATGTCGCGCCCCTCGGTGTCCATGTCGGCGAGGCGGCCGTGGGCGTTGTCCTCGGCGACCCGGGTGGTGATGGGCTTTCGCGTGACCATCTGGGTCCGGCCCGAGAGGAAGCCGCGATCGCCCTCCGGGCCGCTGGCGGCGCTCGGCTTCTCGCCGGCCACCCGCTGATACCGGAGATGCTTGATGGCCAGCACGGTGCTCTCGGCCTGTTCTTCGGCATCGCCCCGGCCGCGGCCCGGCGTGACCTTGCGCATGTGGGGGCGAAGGTCGTCCAGCCGGTCCCGGAAGGGGTGGTCCGCGTACCGTAGCAGCACCTCGAGCGACGGATTGACGTGCGTGTCCGAATCGATGACCCGGAAGCCCTGTCTCATCGTGTCCCCCGCCGGCCGCCTTGGATTGGACTGAGCCCTATTGTATTGTCATCCGGCGGCGGCCGGGCGCCGCGGACACGAACGGGACCTGCGTGGCATGAGAGGGCGTCCATGAAGCTGCTCGAGGGCAAGGTGGCGGTGGTGACGGGCGGGGGGACGGGCATCGGGCGCGCGGTGTCGCTCGGCCTGGCCGCGGCGGGAGCCAGCGTCGTGGTCAACGACTACGGCGTCAGCGTGGACGGCCGCAACCCGTCCAGCGAGCCGGCCAATCACGTGGTGGCCGAGATCGCCAGGGGCGGGGGCCGGGCCGTGGCCAGCCCGGAGAGCGTGGCCACGATGGCCGGCGGCCGGAACCTCATCGAGCTCGCGCTGAAGGAGTTCGGCGATCTGCACATCCTCGTGTGCTGCGCCGGGGTCCTGCGCGAGCGGATGATCTTCAACATGACCGAGGACGAGTGGGACGCGGTCATCGCCGTCCATCTCAAGGGCCACTTCACGGTCATGCAGCCGGCCACGGCCCACATGCGCCAGAAGAAGACCGGCTCCATCATGACCTTCACCTCCACGGCCGGCCTCGAGGGGGCCCCGGCCCAGCCGAACTACTCGGCGGCCAAGGAAGGCATCGTCGGGCTCACGCGCTCGACGGCGCTGGCCATGGCCCGCTACGGCGTGCGCTGCAACGCGATCTCGCCGACCGCCGACACCCGGATGACCCAGCGCCTGCCCGAGGCGCGCCGCGGCGCTGCCACCGCCACTCCCCCCGAGGCCATCGCGCCGGTGGTGGTATACCTGGCCAGCGATCGCGCCGCCCACATCACGGGCCAGGTGGTCGGCGTGCGGGGCAACGAGGTGACGATCTTCTCCCACCCGGCCCCGGTCCGCGTCGCGAGCAGCGTCGAGCCCTGGACCGGCGAGCGCCTGGCCGAGGTGTGGGATCGCGTGCTCGGCCAGGACCGCCTCCGTCGCTTCGACGCGATGGGGATCGCGTGGCCGCCGGCGTGACGCCGCCGGCCGGCGGCCAGGAGCATCGCCACCCCCGCGAGGGTGTGCGTGCCTTCGTGGAGAAGCGCCCCCCGGTGTTCCGGGGACACTGAGACCGACTGAGAGGATCCGATGGAGCTCGACCGTCCCCTGCCCCAGCCGATGACGCC
>JBOHPM010000601.1:0-2272 GCA_050731715.1 Candidatus Rokuibacteriota bacterium | reverse complement strand
AATGTCATCTACGACGTCATCAACGACGTGAAGGCGGCCCTGGTCGGGCTGCTGGCGCCCGAGATCCGGGAGACGATCCTGGGCCGGGCCCAGGTGCGGCAGGTCTTCGTCATCTCCAAGCTCGGTCCCATCGCGGGCAGTTACGTGCAGGAGGGCAAGATCATTCGCGGCGCCCGGGCCCGCGTCCGGCGCGGCGACAGCGTGGCCGGCGAGGGGACGGTGACGTCGCTCAAGCGGTTCAAGGACGATGTCCGCGAGGTGCTGATGGGGTTGGAGTGCGGCATCGGCGTCGACGCGGTGAAGGGTATCCAGCCGGGCGACATCCTCGAGGTCTTCAGCACCGAGGAAGTCGCGCGCACGCTGTAGCTCCGGGATGGGCGGACCTGCATGTCAGCCGCGCGCGTGGCCGTCGGCACGATTGAGCTGCACCTGCCGGCTGTCGATTCGCTGAAGGGCAAGCGCCACATCCTCAAGGGCCTCAAGGAGCGGGTGCGGACCCGCTTCGAAGTGGCGGTGGCCGAGGTCGATCACCACGACATCTGGCAGCGGGCGACCTTGGCCGTGGCCTGTGTCTCCCACGACTCCCGCCACGCCAACGAGGTCGTCTCCAAGGCCCTGGGCTTCATCGAGGCCAACGTCGACGGCTCCGTGATCGATACGAGTTTAGAGATCCTCTGATGCAGGGCAAGCGTCTGGACCGCGTCAACCAGCTGATCCGCGAGGAGATCTCCCTGCTGCTCCAGCGGGAGCTCAAGGATCCCGGGCTGGGCTTCGTCACCGTGACGGAGGTGGAGACGACCAAGGACCTGAGGTCGGCCAAGATCTTCGTGTCCGTCCTCGGCGATGAGAAGCAATGGGCGGCCTCCCTGACGGCCCTGGCTCGGGCCCGGGGGTTCATCTGGAACTGGCTGCGGGAGCACCTGGACCTGCGCACCACGCCCGAGCTGGAGTTCCGCGCCGACCGCTCGATGGAGCATGCCGCCCGTATCCAGCATTTGCTCAAACAGCTCGACCGCGAGCGCTAGAGTCCACGTGCACGTCCCCGCCGAGGTGCTCGTCCCCTTCGCGCACCCGCCCCGGCGCGTGCTCATGCTGGGCCACGTCCACCCGGACGCCGACGTGCTCGGCACGTTGCTGGCCCTGGGGCAGGCCCTGGTTGGGCGAGGCTGGAGGGTCACCTGGGGTGGCCCCGATCCCACGCCCGAATTCCTCTCTTTCCTGCCTGGCATCGATCACTACACCCGGCTGACCCGGGTGGACGGTCCACTCGACGTGGTGGTGCTGACCGATTGTCCGAACCCCGATCGTACCGAGGGTTTGCTCGGGCAGGCGCGCCTGGCTGGCGCCCAGATCGTCAACATCGATCACCATCACGACAATCGCCGCTACGGGGACGTGAACTGGGTGGACCCCACCGCGGCGGCGGCCGGGGAGATGGTCTACGGGCTTCTCCGCTCGCTCGACGTCACGCTCACGCCGGCCATGGCCCTTAATCTCTTCACGGCCATCCACATGGACACCGGGTCCTTTCGCTACTCCAACGTGACTCCCCAGACCTTCCGCATCGCCGGGGAGCTCGTGGTGGCCGGGGCCGATCCCGCCTTCGTCTCGAACCGACTCTACGAGCGCCGGCCGCCCCAGGCCCTGAGAATGCTGGGCGAGGCCCTGGCTCGCGTGCAGCTGAGCGAGGACGGCCGGGTGGCCTGGCTGGCGCTGGGCTCGGGCGCGGTCCCCGAGGCCTTCGTGGAGGCGGAGGACCTCGTCAACTATCCACGCTCGGTCGCCTCGGTGCGGGTGGCGTGCCTGCTCCGCGAACGGGACAACACGGTGAAGGTGAGCCTGCGCGGCAAGGGCGACGTCGACGTGAGCCGGATCGCCGCCACTTTCGGCGGCGGTGGCCACCCGAATGCCGCGGGGTGCAGCGTGCGAGGCCCGCTGGCCCAGGTGACCCGCGACGTGCTGGCCGCCGTGCAGACCGCGCTCGACCGGCCGTGAAGGCGACCGCGCGCTCCGGTGTCCTCGTTGTCGCCAAGGCGGCGGGGATGACTTCCTTCGACGTGGTCGCGATGGTTCGCCGTCGGCTCGGCGTCCGGCGAGTCGGGCACGCCGGCACCCTCGATCCGGATGCCACCGGGGTCCTGCCCATCCTCATCGGCGAAGCCACGAAGCTGATGGCGTACATGCAGGAGTTCGACAAGGAGTACGTGGTCACGGTCCGCTTCGGCGTGCGGACCGACACCCTGGACATCGGCGGCCGGATCCTGTCGACCTC
>JBOHPM010000600.1:0-2273 GCA_050731715.1 Candidatus Rokuibacteriota bacterium | reverse complement strand
GCAGGAGATCGCGGCCGAGGCCGAAGTCGAACATGCGACCGAGGCAACGCCGGCAGCGGAAGCGCCGCCCCTGGAAGGGAGCTCACCCTTCACCGATTCGGCGCCGGGCTCGGCCGGCGCCGCGGCCGCCGCGCCGCCGAGCTTCACCTGAACGCGGGTCACGCCGGGCACTTGCCCGACGACACGCGAGGCCATGCTGTGCAGCGAGGCCTTGGTCGCGGGCGGCTGGGTCGTGAGCGCCAGCGTGAACGAGACCTCAGAGTCGTGGATGTGGAGGTCCTTGACCAGCCCCTGGCTCACGATGTCGGCGTGCCCGGCGGGATCCTTGACGCCACGGAGCGCATCGAGAATCGCTTGCTCGTTGACCATACGACGCCACTATACCCTAAACTCCGGACCTTGCGTTGAACGCCCCAGTCCTGCTAGAACGTTACGGTGATCGGTCCCGACGAGTTTCGTCGTGTGCTGGGCCACTTCGCCACCGGCGTCACCATCGTGACCACCTCGGATGCTGACGGCCGTCCCTCCGGGCTGACCGTGAGCGCCTTCGCCTCCCTATCGCTCGATCCTCCTCTCGTGCTGGTCTGCCTGGATCACAAATCACAGACGTACCCCGCCCTGCGCGATCACGGCCGCTTCGCCGTCAACGTGCTCACCACCGGGCAGGAGGCGCTGTCCCGGCGCTTCGCGTCGACCCAGATCGACAAGTTCGACGGCCTGCCCTGCCGGATGAGCGAGCTGGGCCTGCCCCTGCTGACCGCCGCGCTGGTCCACCTCGAGTGCGTCACCGTGGCGACCCACGTGGAAGGGGACCACACGATCTTCGTGGGCCGTGTCGAGCGCACCGGTGTCAACGACGGCGATCCCCTCCTCTACTACCGTGGGCGCTACCAACGGCTGAGCACGGCCCCGCCGTGATCCCCCTCTCGCGCCCGCCGGTGGACGATGAGCTGAAGCAGGCCGTGCTCGCCGCCATCGACTCGCGCCGCTACATCCTCGGCCCGCAGTGCCAGGCGCTGGAGGCCGAGCTGGCCGGCCACACCGGCGTCACCCACGCGATCCTCACCAGCTCGGGGACCGCCGCGCTGTGGCTGTCGCTGCGCGCGCTGGGCATCAAAGCCGGCGACGAGGTGCTCGTGCCGGCGCACACCGCCTTTCCCACCGTGGAGGCCATCTGTGTGGCCGAGGCCACGCCGGTCTTCGTAGAGGTGGACCGCTGGTACACCGTCGATGTCGACGATGCTGCGGCCAAGGTCACGCCACGGACGGTAGGCCTGGTGCCCGTGCATCTCTACGGCCAGCCCGCCGACATGGCGGCGGTCCAGGAGCTGGCCGCGCGGTTCGGGCTCTGGATCCTGGAGGACTGCGCCCAGGCCCAAGGGGCCGCCTGGGACGGTCGCCGCGTGGGCAGCTTCGGGCGGGCGGGGGTGCTGTCGTTCTATCCCTCCAAGAACCTGCCGGCCCTGGGTGACGGCGGGGCCGTGCTGACCTCGGACGACGAGCTGGGCGCCCGTTGCCGGCGGCTGCGCGACCATGGTCGGCTCGACAAGGACCGCCACGGGGAGATCGGCTTCAACCTGCGCTTCGGTGAGCTGCCGGCGGCTGCGCTGCGTGTGCTGCTTCGGCGTCTCGACGCGATGAACGAGCACCGGCGAGCCCTGGCCGCCCGGTATGCGCGCGGGCTGGCGGGGCTGCCCGTGACGTTGCCGCACGAGCGGCCACGGGCCCGGCATGTCTATCATCTCTATGTGATCCAGACCCGGCACCGCGACGCGCTGACGGCCTTTCTCAAAGACCGGGGCATTCAGACCGGGGTCCACTATCCGGTGGCCTCACACCGCCAGCCGGCGCTCGAGCGTCTCGACCCCCCTGCCCTGCCGTGGACCGAGCGGCTGGCCGACGAGGTCCTCAGCCTGCCGATGTCCGCCCAGCACACGGAGGCGGAGATCGACACGGTGGTCAGCGCGGTGTGGAGCTTCTTTCAGGAACGGCCGGCGGCGTGAACCTGCCGCTCAGCCCGTACCGCAGGCTGCTGCCCTACATCCGGCCCCACCTGGCCTGGCTCGTGGTGGGTAGCCTGCTGGCCCTCGTCGTGGCCGCCATGGACGGCGCCGTGGCCTGGCTCGTCAAGCCGGCCATGGACGAGATCTTCATCAAGCGCGACCTCTTGATGTTGAAGCTGATCCCCCTGGCTCTGGTGGCGGTGTACATCATCAAGGCCACCGCCCGCTACTTACAGGCCTACCTGATGGCCTCGGTGGGCGAGCGGGTGG
>JBOHPM010000599.1:0-2276 GCA_050731715.1 Candidatus Rokuibacteriota bacterium | reverse complement strand
CCAGCATCCGCTCCAGGCGCTCCAGGCGCGCTTCCAATCCGGCCAGCCGGGCATCGAGGTTGTCGTCGCTCACGGGCGCAGGATACTGGCCCCGGCTCGCCGAGGCAAGACGCTCGGTGCGCTACAATCGCTCCCGTGGCCGTTCCGCTGACTGTCCTCACCGCCCCGTCTGATCCGTCGGCGCGGCGGACCCAGGCACCGCCCGGCACGACCATCCTCAAGGCGGCGCACGCCGCCGGTATCGAGATCACCGCCACCTGTGGTGGCCGCGGACGCTGCACCTCGTGCCGGGTGAAGTTCGTCGCCGGCACCGTGCCGCCACCCACCATCGCCGACGAGCTGCAGCTGGGCGACGACCTCGTGCGGGAGGGCTATCGGCTGGCCTGTCAGTGCCGCCTCGAGGAGCCGACGACGGTGCTGGTGGCGCCGCCGATCGAGGAGGAGGCCTTCCAGATCCTGGGCGCTGGCCCGGGCGCGGCCCGGACCGCCGGCCTGACGATCGATGCCGGCGTGGCCAAGCAGGTGGTGAAGGTCGCGCTCCCGCGGGAAGAGCATCACCAGACCTCCGACGTGGAGCAGCTCGCGGCCGCCGTGGGCCTGGCGCCGGGGGACGTGGCCCCCGCCGTCCTCGCCGGCCTCCCCCAGGCGCTCCGGGACGACGAGGGGATGGTGACGGTGACGACCTTCGGCGGCCGGATCCTCGCCGCCGAGCGCGGCGACACCGCGGCGATGAAGTTCGGTCTGGCCATCGACATCGGCACGACTACGGTCGTCACCACCCTGCTCGAGCTGGAGTCGGGCGAGCAGCTCGCCGCGGTGTCGAGCCTCAACCCCCAGTCGGTCTTCGGTGGCGATCTCATGTCCCGGATCGCCTTCGCCCAGTTCAACCCCGGAAATCTAAGGAAGCTCACCACCCGCATCGTGGGACTGCTCAACCAGCACGTGGCCGAAGTGTGCCGGGAGGCCGGCGTGCTGCCCAAGTGGATCTACAAAGTCGTGGTGGTCGGCAACACCTGCATGCACCATCTGCTGCTCGGCATCGACCCCTCGTGGGTGGGCCTCGCCCCCTACGCGCCGGTCATGCGCCATCCCCTCGTCCTGCCCGCCCGTGATCTCTTTCTCAAGATCGCGCCCGAGGGCCGCGTGTGCCTGCTGCCCCTGGTGGCGGGCTTCGTGGGCGCCGACGCCGTCGCGGTGGCGCTGGCGACGCGCATCGACGCGGCGCAGTCGCTGCGGGTGGCCGTGGACATCGGCACCAACGGCGAGGTGATCCTGGGCTCGCGCCAGCGGCTCTGGGCGTGCTCGGCCCCCGCCGGGCCGGCATTCGAGGGCGCGCAGATCCGCCACGGCATGCGAGGCGCCCAGGGCGCCATCGACCGCGTCGTCGTGGAGGACGACCTGCGCGTGCACACCATCGGCGAGACGCCGCCCCTGGGCATCTGCGGCTCCGGGCTCATCGATCTGCTGGCCGGGCTGCTACAGGCTGGCGTCATCGATCCCAGCGGGCTGATCCGCGTCGAGGACCGCGACGCGCTGCCGCCGCGCCTGCGCGAGCGGGTCATGACGCGCGGCGAGGAGCGCCTGATCGTCGTCCTCCGGGCCGGTGAGGCCGAGGCGCCGCGCGAGATCGTGCTCACGCAGGAAGACGTCCGCCAGGTCCAGCTCGCCAAGGGCGCCATCGCCTCGGGGGTGGCCATGCTGCTCCACGTGGCGGGGGTCACGGTCGACCAGATCGACGAGCTCATGCTGGCCGGAGGGTTCGGCAACTACGTGTCGATCCCCAGCGCCATCCGCATCGGCCTGATCCCGCCGCTGCCGCCGGCCCGGGTGCGCTACGTGGGCAACGCCGCCGCGCTCGGCGCCCAGCTGGCGCTCCTGAGCGAGGCCGAGCGGCGCCGCGCCGACGAGATCGCCCGGCGCATCGAGCACGTCTCCCTGGCCGCTCATCCGGACTTCGAGCAGATCTTCGTGGACGCCATGAACTTCCCGGCGCCATGAGCCTGGCCAGCCCGCGCCTGGGCTCCGACATCGTAGGGCTCACCGCCGGCCCCCAGCGCGCCGAGATCGACGCCCGCTGGCTCATGGCCTACGCGGCCGCGCTCGACGAGGAGGATCCCCGCTACTACGACACCACGGCGCCGGCGGGGCCGTGGGCCCATCCCCTGTTCGCCGTCTGCTACGAGTGGCCGCTGGCCCTGGCCCTCCGCGAGCGCGCGATCGGCAGCGCGGCCTCCCGGTTCGGCGTTCACGCCACCCACGCGCTGACCATCCACCGG
>JBOHPM010000598.1:0-2285 GCA_050731715.1 Candidatus Rokuibacteriota bacterium | reverse complement strand
GCGAGCGGGCCGGACGTCCGGGTGGGGCCAGATCGCCGGCCAGCTCCAGCACCCGGAACATGAGCGTGGCGCGGGAGCCGGCGCTGCCCTGGCGCAAGGCGCGGTTCAGGGCGGCGATCGCGCCGCTGGCGTCACCCTGCCGCCCGCGCGTCACGGCCGACAGCAGCAGGGCGTCGATGTCGTCGGGATGACGAGCCAGCACGTCCCGGAAGTGACCGAGCGCGGTCGCGTACTCGCCGCGATCGAGCGCGATCTCTCCGAGCGTCAGGCGCGGTTCCAGGGTAGCGGGCAGCAGCCGGAGCGTGGCGCGGGCCCGCCGCTCGGCCCCGGCCAGGTCGCCGGCGGTCAGGGCGAAGGCGCCCGAGGGATCGTCGGCATATTCGATGCGGCGCCAGGCGTGCAGGCCTCCCCGGTAGGCTCGCGCGGCGTCGGCCCAGTCGCCTTGCAGATACAGGGCCAGCCCGCGCAGGCCGGCTCCCGAGGCCCGGAAAAAGCTGGAGCTCATCGTGCTCAGCCGGTGGTAGACGACGCCCCACAGCGCCATGATGGCGATGGCCAGCAGGAGGACGCTCAGGCGCCGGCGCATATCCGCTTGACCTCCGCCCAGTCGTGATCAGCGAGGAGCGGCCGGGTGGATGGCGCCCCGTTGGCCCCGAGGCCTTTGAGCCGCTCCACACGGCCCCGTGTCGTCGGGTGGGTCGACAGGTACCGCCAGCCTCCTTCCGGCTCGCTCTCGCGACCCAGCACCCGCTCGAAGAAGGCGACCATGCCGGCCGGATCGATCCCGGCCTCCAACAGCATCTGGAGCCCTTCGATGTCGGCTTCTTCTTCGGCGCGCCGGCTGTAGCCGAGCGCAGCCACCAGGCGCGCGCCCTCGAGCGCGAACGTGACCGCTCCACTCACGTCGCCGGCGACGGCCGCCACCAACAGGCCGGTGGACGCGTGCTGGATGATCGCGCGCGTGGTGTGTCGCTTGAGCACGTGCTGCACCTCGTGGGCCAGGACGCCGGCGAGCATCTCCGGGGTGTCCGTGCGGTCCAGAAGGCCGCGGAGGATGACGATGTTGCCGCCGGGCAGCGCCAGCGCGTTGACTTCGGCCCAGTCCACCACGGTGACCCGTACCCGGTAGGGCTCCGTCCCGCGCGCCGCGGTGAGGCGGGCGACGATGCCGTCGATCATCCGCTGACGCGCGGGATCGACGCACCGTGACTCCGGTCTCGCTACGCGCGCGAACACCTCGTCTCCCACTCGCATCTCCCAGGCCACGGGGACCAGGTGCGTGGCGGCCCCGGCCATGACGGGGATGCCCCACCAGTAGAGTGCGACGGCCAGGCTGCCCGCCGCGAGCCCGGCGCCCAAGGTCAGCACACCGCGGCGACGGCGCCGGCGAGGATCGTGGAACCGACGGCCGGTCGGAGCCACCGCCCGGAGCGCCGTGAGCAGGGCGAGGTCCTCGACGATCAGCGACTCTGCCACGTCCCCGCCCCGCTCGAGCCGGACCGGCTCACCGGCGTAGGCGCCCTGCGTCTGCCGCACCTCGGCGAAGGGCCAGTGGTGCGTGGCGCCGTCGTCGGTGGTGATGTGCAGGCCGAGCCGGCTCACCCACACGGTGGCCGCCCGGCGGTCGGCCCGGCGGCCGTCGAGATAGTGCCCGCGCCAGCTCATCCGATGTCGAGATCCGCTTCGAGCAGGCCGAGGAGCCCTTCGCCGGTCGCCGACGCGGGCAGGGCCTCCTGCTGGATCGCGGTCAGATCCACCGCGCCCTCCAGCGTCAGATGGCGGCACCAGAAACGTGCGACGCGCACCGTCGCCCACGGCCAGCCCAGCCCGAGGGTGAGCAGGATCAGCAGCAGATTACCGAGCTTCAGCCGGAACAGCCGCCAGGCCGTGATCGTCGCTCGGAAGCGGGCGGTGAGGAGGGTCGTGTGATTCCAGAAGTAGCGCCGCTGGCGCGCGACGTACCAGAACCAGACGAGCCCCAGGGTGGGCAGGGTCAGGAGCAGGGCGTAGAGGAAGTCGGCGAGCAGCTCGGTGCCCCGCCCGTCGAAGCCGAAGCGCGCGGTGCCGAAGTGCGAGTGCCGGACGAGGAACGCCTGATTGCGCGTGGCGAACACCGGGTAGTAGAGGCCCAGGGTGAGCACGGTCAGGAGCGCGCCCACCACGTAGATGCGGACGAACTCCACAGTGCGCCCCCGGAAGGAGAAGCGAATGCCCCGCCACGACGTGCGGCTCAGGCGGTAGCGCCGCGCCCCGGTACGAGCCACCGGGATGATGAGGCTCACGAG
>JBOHPM010000597.1:0-2289 GCA_050731715.1 Candidatus Rokuibacteriota bacterium | reverse complement strand
CCACCCAGGCCAAGCTGCTTCGCGTGCTCCAGGAAAGCACGTTTCGCCGGGTGGGCGGCAAGATCGAGATCCAGGTCGACGTGCGGGTCATCGCGGCGACGAACCGGGTGCCCGCGGACGCCATGGCCCAGGGACAGCTGCGGGAAGACCTGTTCTATCGCCTCAACGTCTTCCAGATCCGGCTGCCCGCGCTCCGGGAACGCAGGGAGGACATTCCCTTGCTGGTGCGGACGTTCATCGAGGAGTTCAACCGGCAGGACAACCGCCAGGTGCGCGGGCTCACCCCGGAGGCCGAGAAGGCCCTGGAGCGCTACGGCTGGCCGGGCAACGTGCGCGAGCTGCGCAACGTGATTCAGCGGGCGGTCGTCCTGGGCGGCAGCGGGCTGATCGGCGCCGAGCACTTGCCGGACAATGTCGTGCAAGCCACCGAGCCGTCGCGGCCGGCCCCCAGCGGATCGCTCATGCCCATCCGCGAGATGGAGCGGGAGCTCATCCTGCGAGCTCTTCAAGAGACGCATCACGACAAGCGACGGGCCTCGGCCCTGCTGGGGATCAGCCTCAAGACGCTTTACAACAAGCTGGCCAAGTACGGTATTCAGGCGGTGAAGTCAGCGCGCAGCACCTGATGGGCTCGCTCCCGGAGGATCTCGACCGCCTCCTGCATGATCTTCGCGGACCCCTCAACGCGCTGACGATGCACCTCGAGGTACTCAAGCGGCTCAGCCGGAGCGACCTGGCCGCCCTGCAGAGCCTGGACGCCATCCAGCAGGAGGCCGTACGCCTGGCCGCGCTGCTGCCCGCGGCCTTCTCGGTCATGGCGCTGGAGCCGGCGCCCCTGGCCCGCGTCGACCTCGGCGTCCTGGTCCGGCGGGCGGCGGAGGCCGCAGGCGCCGGGCGCGTGAGCATCGCCGAGGGCCCCTGGCCGGAGATCCTCGGCGATGAGCGCCTGTTGACCCCCGCCGTGACGCACCTCGTGCGCAACGCCCTGACCGCAACCGAGGCGGCCGGGCCCGGGCGACGACCACCCCACGTGAGCTTCCGGCCCGGTCAGCCCGGGCGCGTGGTCCTCATCGTGCGCGACTGGGGCACGGGTCTGCGGACGACCAACCCGCGCGCGCTGATCCGCCTGGCCCTGTCGCCGAAGAGCGGGCGTCCCACCCTCGGGCTGGTGACGGCGGAGCGGGTCGCGCGCCTGCATGGCGGCACGCTGACTTTCGACAGTCCCTCAGGGGGCGGCGCCGAGGTGGCGATCATTCTGCAGGCGGCTACCGCCGTTCGCGCCCCGGGGCGAGCGAGCTAGGAGGCCAGGTCGCGCCACCGGCGAACCTGAGCCGCCGACAGTACGGCCACGTCGCCCGGGCGGGCAAACAGCGCGTGGGTGATCGAGGCGTAGGGCATCTGCTCGTACAGCGCCTCGCAGAGCAGGGATTCCTCCGGAGTACCGAACGCCGTCAACAGGGGCTCGAAGGCCTCCAGCACGTCGGGCAGGTATCGGTAGCCCAGCGCGATGAGGGTCCGGGCCTTCACGATCACCACACGGGAGTTCACGAGAACATCGCTCCCCCCGAGCGTCACGAACTGCGCGGAGGACGGGCGGGGCAGGAAGCGCCGGACGGCACGGACGGCGTACCGCTCCAGGCCCTCGATGAGCGCACCCGGCTCGATCAAGTCGGACGCGGCGTCCGGTCCAAGCGGGGCGTCACCGAGCACGATCCCGAGCTCGGGCCGGGCCGTGACGGCGGCGACGGCGTCGGCGAGGAGGGTCATCACGCGCCCCTCGCGGTCCGTCGCGTCGCCGCCGGGGAAGAGCACCACGACCGCTTCCGGGTCCGCGGCGGCGATCTTCAGCACCGGCAAGAACGTTTCGGCCGCGCTGCCTCGCCAGGCGGGCTGGATCACCAGGCGGATCGCTGAGTCCCCGAGGGCCGTGGTGTCGTAGGATACCGATCGTCCGCGGGCGCCGACCGTGACCATCCGCTCGGTGGCGATGAGCCGCGAGGCGCGCTGGAGCGTGCGGGTCATGGGCGCGAGGCCCGCGGGCTGGCGCCCACACGGGAGTTGACGCCGCCGTCGGGTTTCCATGCCGCCGGCGAGCATGACGCCCCACAGGTGATGCGGATCGTGGGTCGGGTCCGCGCGATGCAGGGGTGAGGGTCGCATGATCGGAGATTCGTGTGCAGAGAACGTGCCACACACTCGCGAGCGCAACTGAGCGCGCTGCTGTAGATGTTACACGGACGAGCCACACGCACCCTCGGCCCTACCCGATCTCGCGGCACCCGCTACAAC
>JBOHPM010000596.1:0-2299 GCA_050731715.1 Candidatus Rokuibacteriota bacterium | reverse complement strand
AGTTCGCCACGGCTCCGGTGAAGGCGCCCTTGACATGCCCGAAGAGCTCGGACTCCATCAGCCCTTCCGGGATGGCCCCGCAGTTCACCGAGACGAAGGGGCCGTTGCGGCGAGGGCTCTCGTTGTGCACGGCCAGCGCCGCCAGTTCCTTGCCCGTTCCGCTCTCGCCGGTGATCATCACCGTCGAGGTGGAATCGGCGGTCTTGCGGATGGTGTCGAAGACCTCGAGCATGGCCCGGCTGCGGCCGATGAAATGCTCGAAGCCCTGGTGCTTGCGGAGCTGCCGCTTCAGGGTCACGTTCTCGTCCTGGAGGCGCTTGCGCTCCAGGGCCTTGTCTACGGTGAGGCGGATCTCTTCGAGCTTGAACGGCTTGGTGATGTAGTCGTAGGCGCCCAGTTTCATCGCCTCCACCGCGGTGTCGGGAGAGGCGAAGGCGGTGATGACGAGGACGACCGTCTCCGGTGAGAGCTCCTTGGCGGCCTTGAGTACGGCGAGGCCATCGAGCTTGCGCATACGGAGGTCGGTGATCACGAGGTCGAAGGCGCCCGCCTTCAGCGCGGCGATGGCGGCTTCCCCACCGTCGGCGACGGCCACGTCGTAGCTGTGTTGCCGCAGGGTGATGGAGAGCAGATCGCGCATGCTTCGCTCGTCGTCGACCACGAGGACACGAGGATCAGGCACGGGTCGGCTCGGCGATCGCGGCGTGGGCCGGCAACGTTAGCTTGAACGTGGTGCCGAGGCCGGCCGCGCTCTGGACCTCGACGTCCCCACCGTGTTCGTGGACGATTCGGTGCACCAGGGCGAGGCCAAGACCACTCCCGCCGGGCTTCGTCGAGTAGAAGGGCTCGAACACGTGCCCGAGGTTTCCCGGCGCGATGCCCTCGCCGGTGTCGCTGATGGTGATCCGCAGGCTCTGATCATCGGCGTCGACGCTCACCGTCAGCTCGCCCCCCGCCGGCATCGCCTGGACCGCATTGAGGCACAGGTTCCACAGCGCCTGACGGAGCCGATGTTGATCGAGCTGCCAGGGAAGAGTCGGGGGAACGGCGCGGACGATCCTGAGTCCGGGGGGCAGCTCCCGATGCTCCAGCAGGAGCAGAACTCCCTCGACGATCTCGGACACGTCGGCGATCCCGGTGGTGAGGGGGGTCGGTCGCGCGTAATCGAGGAAGGCCTTGATCATCTGATCGAGCCGCTCAGACTCCCGGAGCACGATCTGCGTGAGTCGGTCGCGCTCGTCTCCTATCGTGACGCCTCCGGCCAGAGCCTCGATGGCGCCTGTCAATGAGGCCAGCGGGTTGCGGATCTCGTGGGCGATATTGGCGGCCAGCCGGCCCAGCGTGGCCAGGCGATCGGCCTGTCGCATCCGGGCTTCCATGTCGCGCAGGGCCGACAAGTCCTCGCAGGCGACGATGAGCCCGACCCGCTCGGCGTCACCGGAGGTCAGGGCCGAGCAGGTGACCCGTACCGGAACCCGGACGCCCTGGGGGCGGGCAAGCTCGGTCTCGCACCGGACCGGTCTCGCGGGGTCGTTCGTGATGGCCGTCTCGATGGAGGCCAGCGGCAGGGTGTTTCCCAGCAGCGCCGGCCATCTTTGCCCGACGGCCTTCCCGGCCGGAACGCCAGTGAGGGCTTCGGCAACCCGGTTGAATGCGGTGATGACGTGATCGCGGTCGAGGGCGATCAGGCCGGTGCCGACCGACTGGAACACGAGGTCCTTGAAGGCCTGCAGGTCGCGGAGATCCTTCCGACGCGTTTCGAGCTCCTGGCTGGTGGTGAGCACGCGGGCGGCCAGGCCGCCAGCCACGAATGCGACGAAGAGCAGGGTCCCCGTGTTCACGACCACGGTCAGCACGTCGAGGGCCGTCGCGTCCCCAAACGATTCCCCGGGCCCGACGATCCGTTCCGGCACGAACGAGGGGAGAAAGACCAGGCTCGCGTAGAGCGTGCTCGACAGCCCGCCGATCATCAACCCGCCGGCGCGAGACAGCAGCACCGCGGCCGCCGTCACCAGCAGCACATAGAGGAAGCCGAGGATCGACCGCGCGCTACCTGTGGCGGCCACGACCGCGGTGATAAGCACGACATCCAACAGGCAGAGGTACCAAGCCGTGCGCCGGGGATGGTCCGAGGGGCGGAGCAGGAGGGCGGCTGAAGACGCCACCACCACGGGAAGGACGAAGAGCAGGATGGCTGCGTTGGTTCTCGGCATGAGGTCGGCAGGAATGTTCGGCACGATGATGGCCAGAAGCCCGGCGACGCCGAGCCGAGTCCAGGCGAAGCCGCGGAGCAGCGCGT
>JBOHPM010000595.1:0-2306 GCA_050731715.1 Candidatus Rokuibacteriota bacterium | reverse complement strand
TCGCCGCAAGAATTAGTCACTATTTTGGCCCGACGCGCGGGGCACTCACGACATCACGCGCACTTACGGCGCGCCGACGGCGCGAATCGGCCGTTTCGTCGTCGGCGACCGTGGAAGTTGGGCTAGCTGCTGAAGAGCCGGAGGAGGTTCCGGTCGACCCTTTCGACAAACTCGACGCCGGTTACATTGCCCTCTCTCACCGTCACCTCGATCCGGCCGAACCGTTTCTCCTTCAGTCGCGCAAATATCTCCAGAAAAAACGCGACCTCTTTTTCCGTAACGCCTTGTGGCAGACTGAGATTCGTCTCGGCACCGTGAGGGTGGTGTTCTATCCTCGTACGTAGCCCCTTTGACTCTGGTCGAGCACGCTTGCGGGGCTCGGTCAGGCCCGGGAACTCTTGGACGCCGTAGGCGCTATATCGCATTGCGATCTCCCCGCCTGCCGGCACCGCTGCCGGCGGTCTTCGCGGCGCGAAGCATGAGTCGCCTCCACGCCGACCTTCGGGCCAGCCGACAAAAAAAGGCCGCCGAAGAACCCTTACCGTGGGGTCTTCGGCGGCCTCCTGTCCTCAGGTCAGCCGCTGCTACAACGACGCGAGCGTAATACGGCTCGGGAGGAACCGCAAGAGATTTCCAGTCGAGCTTTCCGAACGCCAAGAGCACGTCTCAGAACACGAACCTGAGCCGGGTCGTAGCCGTGTAGACGTCCTTGGCGTCGCGGGACGGGGCGCCCGCGGATGGGGCGTTGTCGAGCCCATCGCCGGCGAACAGGACGCCATACGCGAGATCCAGGCTCATCCCCGGGGCGAAGCGGTACGTGAGCCCCGCGGTGAACTGCGTGCCCAGGAAACGATCATCGCCCGTCGCCGCCGCCGAGGGCGTGATGCCCGCCGTCGCCGTCAGCACCCCGTCGGTGTCGACCTTCTCCCACGCCCACAGCGCACCACCGATCCCGTACACGTTCAGCGCCGGCGTCAGGCTGTAGGTCCCCCTGACGGCGAACATTGCGAGGCCGTACCGATCGTAGGCCGGCTGCGCCGACAGGGAGACGGACGTCGAGGAGTCGTAGAGGTTCGTGAGATAGTCGACGCTCTTGATCACCTCGCCCCAACCCGTCCAGTACGCGTTGCCGATCTGGAAGGGCTGGTAGACGCGGAACGTTCCCGTCCGCAGGTTGTCGCTGGCTTCGTTGCCCGAGCTGATCACGCCACGCGCCTCGAGCAGCAGCGGGCCGAGGCGCCACCCGCCCTCGACGTCGAAGACCCAGGCCGAAATATCGGCTCCGGAAATGGCGCCGGCGGAGGCGGTCTGACGGTCACCGAACTGGTAGAAGAAGGTGGGGCCGAACGACCACGGCCCGGAGCGCCAGCGCGCGTCGAACCCGATCGTCTGCCGGATTTCCTGCGCACCGCCCGGGAAGTTCGCCGCGTTGTTCGGGATGCCACCCGTCCCGCGACGGAGCAGGGCGCTCGTGACCCCTGCGATCTCCTGGTACGAATAGATCGGCTTGATGTTGAGCCCCTTGAAGGGGGTCACCTCGACAGTGGCGATAAAGCCGATGTCCTCGTCCCGGAATGGACCGGCCAGGTTCCTCGGCGGCCCCAGGGTCCCCGTCAGCTTCTCCTCGAATTGCGCGAAGGTCACCGAGGCCCGGAGAGCCGGAGTGAGCGTGAGGTCGACGTGGCCGCCGCCGAAATCCGACGCCGCGAAGATGTGGGGCTTGTAGGTGATCGTGTACGGCTGCCCACCCAGGCGGATCGTGCCGGCGACGGGAACGAACGGCAGCATCGAGCCGGGACCCGTGAGCGGCGCTTCGACGTACAACCACTTCAGCTCGAGGGTGTTCCTGACGTCGTTGTCGGCGTCGAAGCTGCCGCTGATGCCGCGTCCCCGGCAGCCCGTCGTCTGGAACGGCGCCGTGCAGGAGTCGGCCGCGCCGGTCTGGCCGTAGATCAGGTCGAACTCGGCGCCGAGGACGGCCTTGGCGCGGCCGACCTCACCGATGATGTCGAAGCGGCCGCGTGTACGCCCGTAGGCCTCGTTCTCGGATCTCGTGATGTCGAAATCCGAGAACCGCTGGCTCATGTTGCGGTTCCAGTTGTACACGTTGTCGACGAGTCCAGTGATGGTGACCTTCGGCGCCGGCGCCTGGGCGAAGGTCGGGGACGCGGACGCCAGCATCGCGACGGTGGCGACGACGCACGCGACAACACAGCAGGTTCGTCTCATCGCTTCCTCCTCCAGCCCGCCCACGCCGGGCTCGCGCAGACAAAAAAAGGCCGCCGGCGAGCCGATAGGAGCTCGCC
>JBOHPM010000594.1:0-2312 GCA_050731715.1 Candidatus Rokuibacteriota bacterium | reverse complement strand
ACGACGACGACCTCGCCGGCCGCCCCGAAGGCGCGCTCCTCCATGCAGGTCGCGACCGCCTGCTCGGCCTCGGCCAGCGTGCGACATACGATGGCGCCCTTGCCGGCCGCCAGACCGTCAGCCTTGACGACCAGGGGAGCCCCCAGCTTGCGACAGTACCGCCGGGCCTCACCGGCATCGTCGAAGGCCGCGAAGCGCGCCGTGGGAATCCCGTGACTGGCCATCAGCTCCTTGGCGTAGCTCTTCGAGCCCTCGAGCCGGGCGGCGGCCGCGCCGGGACCCAACGCCAGCAGGCCCCGCTCGGAGAATCGATCGGAGAGCCCGGCGACCAGCGGCGCCTCGGAACCGACGACGGTGAAGTCCACGTGCTCGGCCTGGGCTAGAGACAGGAGCTCCGATGTAGCGTCCGCTCCGAACGCCCGGCACTGGGCATGGGCAGCGATGCCGGGGTTGCCGGGGGCGGCCAGCAGAACCTCGACCCGCGGGCTCTCGGCGATTTTCCAGGCCAGGGCGTGCTCCCGGCCGCCGCCACCCACCAGAAGGACTTTCATTCGGGCCGGCGCCCGCCCTCGGGCGGCTCGACGACCTCGAGATGGGCGCGGGCGATGCGCGCCCACGGGCTCCCGGCATCGAGCTCGAGGTAGCGCTGCCAGTGGCGGAGGGCCTCGGGGTTGCGGCCGGCCCGGGCCAGGGCCGCAGCAAGGTTGAAGTGCGCGTCGGCGTAGTCGGGGGACAGGGCCAGCGCCTGACGGTAGCGCTGGATCGCCTGCTCGGGGTCTCCGCTATCCTCGTCCAGCGAGCCCAGGTTGTAGGCGGCCTCGGCACAGTGGGGATCCTGGGCCAGCGCCTCCACGTAGGCACGTTGGGCTTCGGCATACTGCCCCATGCGGTGCAGGAGGAGCCCCAGGTTGTTCCAGGCGGCCGCGTAGGCGGGGTCGAGGGCAACCACCCGCCGGTAGGCGTCGATGGCATCCTCCCAGCGGGCGGGATCGGCGTCCCACTCACTGGCGCGCTGGAACCAGGCTTCCGCCTGCGTCGCCGGCGGGTGCAGCGGGCGGACGAGCCCGGTGATCAGCGTGGCCGCGGCGTCCTTGGTGAGATCGCCCGCCTCCAGGGCCAGCACGGTCTGGCCTGTCCGGGGATCGAACCGGACGCGCTCGGACTGGGCGAGCAGCCGTCCACCCTCGACAACGAACCGGACCTCGGCCAGCGGATTCTCCAGATCGGGGGCCTGGCGGCGGAGGGCTGTCATAGCCTCGCGAATCTCGCGCACGGCGGCGCCCGCATCCAGCAGCGCGCTGGCCGCCCTGAGCGCCAGCAGGTCGCGAAACGTGTAGCCCGCGCTCCGCTGCAGCAGGTCGAGCCGCCGCAGCTGAGCCACCCGCTTGGGAGTGAGGCTCAGCACGCGTGTCAGCTCCCGGTGGCCGTAGATCCGCTCGGGACCCTGAGGGCCCATCAGTGACGGAAGTGTCGAATACCGGTGAAGATCATGGCCAGGCCGTGCTCGTCCGCCGCCGCCGTCACCTCGGCGTCGCGCAACGATCCGCCGGGCTGAATCACCGCGGTGATTCCGGCCCGGGCCACGACGTCGAGCCCGTCCCGGAACGGAAAGAAGGCGTCGGACGCGCACACGGCTCCCCGCGTAGCGAGCTTGGCCTCCGCGGCACGCTGGACGGCCAGCCGGGCGGAGTCGAGCCGGTTCATCTGACCAGCCCCCACCCCGATGACCTGATCCCGGCTCGCCAGCACGATGGCGTTCGACTTCACGTGCTTGGCCACCTGCCAGGCGAAACCCAGCGCGGCTCGCTCCTGAGCGCTAGGCTGGCGGCGGGACACCACGCGAAGCGCCGCCGCGTCGATCTGCGCGGCGTCGGTGCTCTGGGCGAGCATACCCCCCAGCACGCTCCGCAGCTCGAGGCCTGCGGCCGGTGGCCGTGGCCAGGCCAGCTCGAGCACTCGGCATTTCCGTTTCGTCTGCCGGAGCTCATCCAGCGCCTCGGGTGCGAACGCCGGGGCGAACAGGATCTCCACGAAGATCCCGCTGAGGACGGCGACCACATCCATGTCGAGCGGGCGGTTGACGCCCACGATGCCGCCGTAGATGGAGACCGGGTCCGATTCCTTGGCCCGGCCCATGGCCTCGCCCACCGTGGCGGCTCGAGCCGCGCCGCAAGGGTTCGTATGCTTGACCACCACCGCCGCGGGCTCTTCGAACTCGAGCAGCAGCCCCAGCGCTGCCGAGAGATCGAGGAGGTTGTTGTACCCGAGCTCGGGACCGTGCAGCTGGCGTATGGCGCCCAGCGCGCGGGGCG
>JBOHPM010000593.1:0-2328 GCA_050731715.1 Candidatus Rokuibacteriota bacterium | reverse complement strand
TTGAAGTACATCCACGACGCCGCCAAGGCGGCCATGGAAGAGCCGCAGTTCGTCAACACGATCAAGCAACGGGTGATCGACATCGACTACCGCGCTGGCGATCAGCTCCGCGCCGATCTGTGGAAGCAATACAAGATCCACACGGAGCTCCTCACGCGCCTGGGCATGATCAAGAAGAAGTAGTCGATGATCGAGCGGCTCCTGGCGCTCGCCGTGCTGGTGGCCAGCGGCGTGTATCTGACCAACGCGCTGCCGCTGCCTCAGGGCACGGCGGCCCAGCCCGGGCCGGGATTCTTTCCGCTGGCCGTCGGGGTGTTCGGAACCACGGTGGCGCTGGCCTGGGTGGCGAGCACCTTCCGTCGGGCGCCGGCCGCCGCCGGCCCCACCCCCACGGCGGCCGAAGACGAAGGCCGCGGGCGGGTGGCCATCACCGCGGTGCTCCTGGCCGGCTTCTGTCTCCTGTTGCCCTGGGTGGGCTATCCCGTCGTCGCGTTCCTCTTTACTGGGCTCATGCTGCACGGGCTGGGGGCGCGATGGACCACGGCGCTGGTCATCGCGCTCGCCAGCGCCGCGACGTCCCACTACGTCTTCGCCGTGCTCCTCGGCGTCCCCCTGCCCTTCGGCGTTCTCCTGGAGTGATTGTGGCGCGGAGCCACGCCGCACCCAGAGCAGGGTTGTCGCGGAAGCGGAGCCACGCCGCACCCAGAGCAGCCCACCCTCGATTGTCGCGGAAGCGGAGCCACGCCGCACCCAGAGCAGCCCACCCTCGGTCTGAGCCGGGCTCGCGGCCCCCGCTACAATAATGGGACCGGTCGAAGGACTGCTCTACGGCTTCGCCGTCGCGCTGACACCGACCAACCTCTTCGCCTGCTTCATCGGCGTCCTGGTCGGCACGATCGTCGGCATCCTACCCGGCATCGGCCCGGTGGGGGCGATGGCCCTGCTCCTGCCGTCGACCTTCGCGCTGCAGCCGGCGACGGCCCTCATCATGCTCGCCGGTATCTATTACGGCGCGATGTACGGAGGCTCGACGACCTCGATCCTGGTCAACGTCCCCGGCGAGGCAGGATCAGTGGTCACGGCGCTCGACGGCTACCAGATGACGAAGCGAGGCCGGGCCGGCGCCGCCCTGGCCGTGGCTGCCGCCGGCTCCTTCATCGCGGGCTCACTCGGCGTGGTCGGCATCGTGCTGGCCTCCTCGTGGCTGGCCGACCAGGCCCTCCGCTTTGGCCCGCCCGAATACTTCGCCATGGCCCTGGCCGGCCTGCTGCTGCTCTCGCGGCTGTCGGGCGGCTCGCTGATGCACGCCTTCGTGCTCGTGGCGATCGGCCTGGCCCTGGGCACGGTCGGCATGGAGCCGATTTCGGCCATTCGGCGCTTCACGTTCGGCTCGGTTCAGCTGTCCCAGGGCATCGAGCTGGTGCCCGTCATCATGGGGCTCTTCGGCGTCGCCGAGGTGCTCGTCCTCGCCGAGGCCGGCCTTCGCCGCGCGAACATCGTGTCGGTGAAGCTACGCGAGCTGCTGCCGACCAGCCAGGAGTGGCGGCAATCGGCGGCCCCGATCGCCCGGGGCTCCGTGGTCGGGTTCTTCACCGGGCTCATCCCGGGCCCGGCCAGCGTGCTGGCCACCTTCATCTCCTACGCGCTCGAGCGCAAAGTGTCGAAGACTCCTGAGCGGTTCGGCCAGGGCGCCATCGAGGGCGTGGCCGGGCCCGAGGCCGCCAACAACGGAGCCACCGCGGGGGCCATGGTGCCGCTGCTGTCCCTGGGGATCCCGTTCTCGCCGGCCACCGCAATCCTGCTCGGGGCGCTGGTCATCACCGGTATCCAGCCCGGGCCGCTACTCATCAGCCAGCGCCCCGAGGTGTTCTGGGGCGTAGTGGCCAGCATGTACGTGGGTAACCTGATCCTCCTCGTCCTCAACCTGCCGCTGGTCGGCCTATTCGTCAGCGTGCTGCGCATGCCCCAGCACGTGCTGGCCACGCTGGTGCTGCTGCTGTGCCTGGTCGGTGCCTACAGCCTGAACAACAGCCAGCTCGATCTCTGGGTCCTCGTGGCGTTCGGCATCTTCGGCTATGGGCTGCGCAAGCTCAGGATCGACCCCTCGCCGCTCGTGGTGGCGCTCGTCCTGGGGCCACTGATGGAGAAGACGCTCCGGCAGACGCTCTTCATGGAGCGCGGGGATTTCCTGGCCGTCCTCGGACGGCCGCTCACGCTGACCCTGCTCCTGATCGGGGTGCTCGCCGTGGCCGCGCCGGCGCTGGCGCGGCTACTCCGCCGCCAGCGCGCGGTGGCCCCGGCCACCCGTTGAGCGGAGACCAGAGGCCC
>JBOHPM010000592.1:0-2328 GCA_050731715.1 Candidatus Rokuibacteriota bacterium | reverse complement strand
CCTACGCCATGGGCACCCGCGAGCACATCACGCTGGCGGATCTGCCCAGCCTCTCGGCCCGGCCGACCCTGACCCCGGCAATCGACACGAAGAGCGTGCCCACGCTGGCCGAGGTCGAGAAGGATCTAATTCTAAGAGCGCTGGCCGTCCACAACAACGACAAGGAGGAGGCCGCCCGGGCGCTGGGGATCTCGCGACGTACGATCTATCGACGGCTCAAGGAGTACGGCAAGATCTGACCCGGCAGTCAGTAGCCCTCGCGGTGGTCGCGCGCGATGAGATCGGGATCCCGCTCCTGAGGTCGGCCATAACCCCCTCCACCGGGTAGCCGCACTTCGACGACGGCCTCGGGGGGTACGAGGTGCTCCTCCTTGGGGTTTCCGGGCCGGACGCCGTCGATGAGCACCTCACCCAGTGCGCCGGGCTCGCCACCGAGGAACCCCCGGGCCGGAGTGCGGGTGCGGTCGCCGAGCACCGAGCACGTGAAGGACTCCCGGCTCCGGACCCGGAACGCGATCGTCTGGCCCAGGCCACCCCGAAACTTGCCGGGCCCGCCGGAGCCGGCCCGTAACTCTTTGCGCTCCACGAGCAGTGGCATGATGGTCTCGAGAACCTCTACCGGTGTTCCCAGCACCCCCGAGGGGAACGCTGTGGCATTCAGGCCGTCCTTCACCGCCCGGGCGCCGGTACCTCCCGAGGAGAAGAAGACGTGCGTGAACGGCCGGCCGCCCAGGTCGCGACCGGCGATCTGGATTCCCCAGATATTGGCCGAGCCTTCTGCCATGACCCGATCCGGCACGGCCTGGCCGAGCGCTCCGGCAATGACGTGCGGCAAGAAGTGGCCGATGACGTGGCGGGCTGCCACCGCGACCGGAGGCCGGGCGTTGAGGATGGAGTCCTCGGGAGCGGTGATCCGGAGGGGCCGGAACGCGCCCTCGTTGTTCGGCACATCCGGGCTGATGATGACCTTGACCCCGTAGGTGGTGTAGGCCTCCGTGTAGTTCATCGCCACGTTGATGCCGCGCCGGCTCGCCGGCGAGGAGCCGGCGTAGTCGATCTCGAGCTCGTCCCCGCGGACCTCGCAGCGGACGCGGATGGTGATGGGCTCATCGAAGCCGTCGGAGGTGATGGCGTGCTCGTACCGACCGGGCCGAAGCCGCCGGATCGCCTCGCGCATCGCCCGCTCGGTGCGGACGATGATCTCGTCGGCCAGGGGCTCCAGGCGATCGATCCCGAACTCGGCCATGAATTCCAGGAGCCGCTCGGCCCCCACCGCCCCGCCGGCGATCTGGGCGTGGAAGTCACCCAGCACCATATCGGGCACGCGCACGTTGGCCTGAACCATGGCCATGAGCGTGTCGTTGGGCCGACCGGCCTCGTAAAGCTTGAGGATCGGGATGAACAGCCCTTCCTCGTGGACATCGCGGGCCTCGGCCGACAGGACGTGACCGCCGATGTCGGCGGTGTGGCAGGTAGAGGCGAAGAACGCCACGCAGTCGTCGCCGCGGAAGACCGGCGTGCAGATGGTGACATCGTTGAGGTGGCCCGAGGTCTTCCAGGGGTCGTTGGTGATCAGCACGTCGCCCGGGTGCAGCGTCGGCAACGGGCAGACCGCCAGGAAGTGCTTCATGGCCAGGGCCATCGAGTTGATGTGGCCAGGTGTTCCGGTGACGGCCTGGGCCACCATGTAACCCCGCCGGTCGAAGACGCCGGCCGAGAGGTCACCGGCCTCGCGCACGATCGAGGTGAAGGACGTCCGCTGCAGCGCAGTCGCCTGCTCGTTCACCACACCGATGAGGCGGTTCCAGCAGATCTCCAAGGTCACAGGATCGAGCGTCACGGCAGCTCCACGACGAGGGCCAGGCCGGCGTCGACATGGCAGCGGGCGCCGGGGCCGATGACCGCGGTCGACTCCCGCTCCTCGATGATCGCCGGCCCGCTGAAGGCGCTGCCGGGCGCGAGCTGATAGCGGTCGTAGACCGGCGTGGGAACGAAACCCGCGGCTTCGGCAAAATAAGCCCGGCGGGTCTTGATGCCGGCCCCGGGAGTCGCCAGGCGACCGGCGGTGCCCAGGTGCACCTGGGGTCGGGGGCCGGAAATCGTCACGCGCCAGTTGAGCACTTCGATCGGCACCCCCTGGGGCAGCCGATGGTAGAGGGCCCGGTAGGCCGCCTCGAAGGCCGCCGTGATGGCCGGCAGGCTGGTCTCCGATGACGGGCTGGCGGGAATCGCCGCCTCGACCTCGTGGCCCTGTCCCACATAGCGCATCTCCGCCAGCCGCCTCACGTGCACGTCAGCGGCCGCCACGCCGGCCCGTGCCAGCAACGC
>JBOHPM010000591.1:0-2334 GCA_050731715.1 Candidatus Rokuibacteriota bacterium | reverse complement strand
GACCGCCGACGTCGCGGCGTGGACCGCCGACGTCGCCCGCCAGCTCGCGGCCGCCGGCGCCGCGCTCGGATCGGCGCCGGTCGTCTCCGACGCCGACCTGGAAGTCTCGCTGCGCAGCCTGCGGGGCCTCGACAAGATCCGGCACCACGGTGACCTGCACCTGGGCCAGACCCTCTATCGCGAGGCCACCGGCGATTTCGTGATCATCGACTTCGAGGGCGAGCCGCTACGCGCCCTGGCCGAGCGCCGGCGCAAGCATACCCCGCTGCGCGACGCCGCCGGCGTCCTCCGCTCGATCGACTATGCGGCGGTGGCCACCCGGCCCGCCGGGCTCGACGACTGGGCCGCAGCCTGGCAAGCCGAGGGAGCCCGCGCGTTCACCGCGGCGTACCGGCGCGCCGTCAGCGGGGCACGCTTCGTGCCCCCAGGCGACGACGAGTTCCAGCGGGCCCTGGCGGTGCTCGAGCTGGAGAAGGCGGCCTACGAGGTCGTGTACGAGGCCAACCACCGTCCGGCGTGGGTGGCCATCCCGCGGGGTGGTCTGGTCAGGGCTGCCGCCCGCCTGCGCCCGGTCTAGGCGACTGGGCGGGCACGAAGACCAGCGCCTCCACCTGCCAGCCTTCCTTGTCGAAGTAGACGATCAGGCCGGTGTCGTAGAAGAACCACAACGGTACCTCACCGACCGGTGAGCTGTGCGTCGGCTCACCCCAGCCGGCCAGGACGGTAGCCCGGGTGAAGATGCCGGGCTTGGGTTCCAGGCGAAAGGTCCGGACCACCTGGCCCTGGAAGGCCCCAGCCACGAGGAGGCCGAAGTCGACGACGAGACTCTTGACACCGGCCGGCGTTCGCGGACTCTCGTACGTCCACTTGGCCGTGTCGTAGCCCTCGCTCTTCTCGGCCTTGGTGAGCGTTGGTGCGCCGAAGCGCGTGCGCACCATCTCCATGGTGCTCTCCCCCGGCTTGATCCCGCCCCACTCGGCGGCCTCGGCCCCCGCGGCGATCAGCAGCACGGCGAGCACGGCCAGCAGCGAGCACCGGGGTCCGCGGACTGTCATCGCTAGAATCCCAGGGCCACGCCGTCGCCCCGCGGGTCGGCGCCCCCCACGAGCGTGCCGTCGCGGAGCGCGATCCCCTGGGCGTGGCCGACCTTGTAGAACAGGGGTGGCGCCGGCTTGACGTGATGGCCCTTGCGGGCCAGGCCAGCCAGCACGCGGGCGCCGACGCGGCTCTCCACATGGATGGTGTCGGTCGACTCCCCGGGCAGGAAGGCGCCGATCAGGAACCGGGGACGCTCGATGGCCTCCTGAACATCCAAGCCGTAGTCGAGGATATTGGTAAGCACCTGGACGTGGAACATCGCCTGGCCGTTGGCCCCCATGGTGGCGAAGCCCAGCACCGGACGCTCTCCGCGCGTCACGATCGACGCGATCAGCGTGTGGAAGGGAACTTTGCCGGGGCCGAACGTGCTGGGGTGGGACGCGTCGAGGCTGAAGTGCCGACCGCGGTTGTGGAGCGTGACCCCCGTGCCCGGCACGACGACACCTGAGCCGAAGGCGCTGAACACGCTCTGGATCACGGCCACCAGATTACCGCGGCCGTCGGCGACGACGAACCCCGTCGTGTCGCCTTCCGGCTCACCAGCCGCGTAGGCGCCGGCCTTCCGCCGATCGAGCTCTCCCCGCCGCCGGGCCGCGTATTCCTTGTCGAGAAGCGCAGCGACCGGCACGCGCGCCTGATCGGGGTCGGCGATCCAGCGGTCCCGGTCGGCGTAGGCCAGCTTCACGGCCTCGATGAGCAGATGCAGATGCTCAACGGAGTGCAGGCGCCGTTTCGCCAGCGGAAATCCCTCGAGCAGGTTGAATGCGAGCAGAGCCGCCACGCCCTGGGTCGGTGGCGGGGTCTGGTAGATCGTGTAGCCGCGATAGTCGGTGGCGATCGGCCCCCCCCACTCGCCGCGATGACCGGACAGATCGTCAGCCGTGAGGAAGCCTTCGGCGTCGAGGCGTCGGGTGATGGCCCGGGCCACCCGGCCCGTGTAGAAGAGATCCGGGCCCTCGCCGGCCAGATCACGCAGGGTGTGGGCGAGATCGGGCTGGACGAACAGCTCGCCCAGCGCCGGCGCGCGGCCGCCAGGGCGGAACACGCGGTGCCACTCGGGGTCCGTGATGTCCGACGCCAGCTCGGCGATCGCCTGACTCACGATCGACGTGAGGGGAAAGCCCCGCTCGGCGTAGTGGACGGCCGGCGCGAGCAGCTCGGCGAGGGGCCGTGTGCCGAAGCGCTCGAGCAGCATGCCCCAGCCTCGGACGCAGCCCGGGACGCTGACCGTGGCTG
>JBOHPM010000590.1:0-2336 GCA_050731715.1 Candidatus Rokuibacteriota bacterium | reverse complement strand
GGGGCGGGGTGCTTCCCGCCCTGCTCAAGTATGGCCGGCGCGGACTTGAGGTGATAGCCGCCGGGCTCCTCCTCAATCTGCTGGTCTTCCCCAAGGACCCCATCTGGAGCGGCGGGGTGTTACAGACGATCGGGCTCAGCATCGTCGTGCTCGGCCCGACGCTGCCGCTGCTGCGCTACCGCTGGGGGCGCTGGGGCCTGCTGGCGCTCGCCGTCGCGCTCTACGTCGGCTTCGCCCTGTCGTACGACGCCCTGCGCGGTTGGGTGGCCGCGCATCCCGTGATGGCCCGGATCTGGTTCCTCGACTTTCCTCCCTGGCCGTGGCTCAGCGCCGCGCTGATCGGACTGGTCCTCGGCTGGGTCTGGCTGGACGCCCGTGAGCGGGGCCGACCGGCCGAAACGCGTTACTTCGCCACGGCCGCCGCCATCGGCGTGATCTTCCTGCTCATCTACCTGGCCTGGGAGTGGTGGCTACCCACGAGCCCGCGTTTCGGCTTTCCGCGCGATTTCATGCTCAACCGGCACTGGACACCGCGCGGGGTGACGGTGGCGCTGATCATTGGCGGTGTGGCGTGTCTGCTGGCCGCGGCCTACTGGCTGATGGAGGTGAAGCGACGTGAGCTCCGCTGGCTGGTCAATCTGGGGCAGACCGCGCTGATGCTGTATTTCGTGCATCAGCTCATCGTCCTGACCCTCGTCAGCCAGGCGCTGGGCATGCGCTTCCACAGCTGGCCGCTCTACCTCGCGGCGAACGTCGTGCTGATCCTCATCCTCGCCCTCATGGGCAAAGCCTGGCTCGGGATCAAGCAGGTTTGGCGCCAGGACGGGGTCTCGGGCCTGGCCTCGTGGTCGCGGTTTGGTGCGGGGCGCAGGGCTGCTGTAAAGTAACGAGTATTCCCCGGTAGCTCAGTCGGTAGAGCGGGTGACTGTTAATCACTAGGTCGCAGGTTCGAGTCCTGCCCGGGGAGCCACTACTACAAGGACTTCTGAGACACCCCCACCTGCTGAACGGCCTCTTGCCTTGGCTACTCCCTCCGTCGGTAGTTCGCTCGGGGAGTACACTGGCGTCCGTCGCAGGGGCCGAACAGGGCGCCCAAGGAGGTGCGCATGGACTACGGACTGTTCACGATGCCCTCTCATCCCCCCGAGCGCGGTCTCTACGACGGCCACCAGTGGGACCTGCAGCAGCTGCGCTGGGCGGACGAGCTGGGCTTCAGCGAGGCGTGGGTCGGCGAGCACCACACCGCGCCCTGGGAGCCGCATCCGGCGCCGGACCTGTTGATCGCGTAGGCGCTGATGCAGACCTCGCGCATGCGGATCGGCCCCGGCGGGTTCCTCATGCCCTACCATCACCCGGCCGAACTGGCCAACCGGGTGGCGATGCTGGACCACCTGGCGCAGGGGAGGCTCAACTTCGGCGTGGCGGCCAGCGGGCTGCCGAGCGACTGGGCCATGTTCAACGTGGACGGCAACGCCGGCCAGCACCGCGAGATGACCCGGGAGGCACTCGACATCATCCTGCGCCTGTGGAGCGACGAGCCCGAGTTCGACCACAAGGGCAAGTACTGGCACGTCTCCAAGACCGGCACCATGCTCGACACGCTGAAGCCGCACATCGTGCCGCTCCAGAAGCCGCATCCGCCCATCGGCGTGGCCGGCGTGAGCAAGGGCTCCGACACGCTGAAGCTGGCCGGCGAGCGCGGGTTCTGGCCGATGAGCCTCAACTTGAACCCGGCCTACGTGGCCAGCCACTGGGAGTCGGTCGAGATCGGCGCCGCCCGCAGCGGCCGCACGCCCCGGCGCGCCGACTGGCGGCTGGTGCGGGAGATCTTCGTCGCCGACACCGACGCCGAGGCCATGCGGCTGTCAGCGGGCGGGATGATGGGCCGTCAGATGCGCGAGTACTTCCTGCCGCTGCTCGCCTCGTTCCAGTTCACCGAGTTCCTCAAGCACCAGCCGGACGTGCCGGACTCCGACGTCACGCCGGAGTACTGCGCGCGCCACAACTGGCTGGTGGGCTCGCCGGCGACGGTGATCGAGCGGCTGCACCAGATCTACGAGCAGGTGGGTGGCTTCGGCACGCTGCTGCTCTTCTGCTTCGACTACTCGGAGAACCCGCAGGCCTGGCGCCACTCCATGGAGCTGCTGGCGCGCGAGGTCATGCCGAAGTTCAAGGGGTTGGTGCCTCGGTAACGGCGGGCGCCCCTGGCGAGGTTCTCAGCCTCAAGGCATCAGGCGGGCTAGCGCGTCAGCTTCGCCACATCGAAGCGATAGACCCGGGCCGTGTTCTCGGCGACGATCTTGGCCTGCTCGGCTTCCGGCACGTCGGCCAGGATC
>JBOHPM010000589.1:0-2343 GCA_050731715.1 Candidatus Rokuibacteriota bacterium | reverse complement strand
TCGGCCTCCTGCCGCACGATCCGCTCGGCGAGCTCCAGGATGCGGGGCGGCCGCGGCGTGATGGTGACGGGGGACATCCGTTCGCGCAGGACGTCGGCCGTCGGGACCAGCGTCGCCCCGGCGCTGTGCGTCTTGCGGTACTCGACCCGGAGGATCCAGGCCGGCACGGCCAGGCTCACGAAAATGACCACCATGGCTCCCAGGATCACGTCACGCACGAGCGCGTGATAGCCCAGCTCCCGGTCAGCGGGTATGTTCGTCCTCGCCTGGCCCATCGCCATGACGATTCGATCTTGGCCGAGGCCCAAACTCGGGGGCAATGAGGCGTCGGTACTAGACATGATCGACTTCCAGCGCGTGATCGCGGGCGTGTTTGCGATGGGGTGGGCGCAGGGTCCCCCCAACGAGCGGCCCGTCCACTCCGTGTGGGTCGACGAGTTCTTCATCGCGACCACGCCGGTGACGAACGCCGACTATGCCGCCTACCTGGCGGCCACGGGCGCCCCGCCCCCTCCGTTCTGGGAGCGACCGGAATTTACCCGGCCTCGCCAGCCGGTGGTGGGCCTGAGCTGGGACGAGGCCGCCCGCTTCGCCCACTGGGCCGGCGCCCGGCTGCCCACCGAGGCCGAGTGGGAGAAGGCCGCGCGCGGCGGGCTGGTCCAGGCTCGCTACCCGTGGGGGCACACACGGGCGGACGTCCGCATCGACAGCCTGCCCGAAGTAGGGAGGACGCCGGCCAACCCTCTGGGCCTGACCGATCTCTCCGGCGTGTGTCACGAGTGGTGCGCCGACTGGTACGACGAGGACTACTACGGGTGCTCGCCGGAGCGGAATCCCCGCGGGCCCACGACCGGCACGCGTCGGGTGAGCCGGGGTGGCGCCTGGCGACACGCGGACCCGTGGAGCCCGGTGGCGCACCGCTCGTCCCTGCCGCCCGGGCTGCGCTATTCCGACTACGGCGTCCGGCTGGCCCGCGACACGGCCTGAGCCCGCGAGCCCGGCCCGGTACGAGCCGTGACCTACGTCAGGGGGGCGCCTCCCCGCTTCGTCGCTACCAGACGGCGTCGGGGAGGGGCAGCCCCCGAAACTCATCGATGGGCAACGGCGACGGTGGCGTGACCCGCAGTCTGCCGGCCAGCTCATAGAGCTGGCGCAGGTGCTGGGCGGCGTGCCACGTCGTGCGCTCGAGCAGATCGTAGCCGGACTGCGGGCCGTAGTAGACGGCGATGACCCGCGTGAACTCGTCGTCGGCCACCCCGGCGAACCACCCCTGGAGTCGCCCCCGAACCAGTAACCCGTAGCTGGCGAGAGCGACGGTGTCGCGCATCTCGGGCGGCGCCGGCTCCTCGAACCAGCCTTCGGGCAAGGCCCCCCGGTCCATGGCGTCGGCGAAGCTCAGCCCGACGCGGAACATGTGGAAGCCGAGGTCGCGCACACTGCGCTTCCGCTCGGGCGGGATGACGTCGAGGGCGCTCTCGGGGAAGGCCCGCACCAGCCGCTCGCCGGATTCGAGAATCCGGTCCAGTCGTCGGGCCAGCTCGGCCGGCGTGAACTTCGCCGACCGCGCGTAGGCCACCCCGAGCAGCTCTGCGTACCCTTCGGGGTTCCAGCCGTGCACCACCCGGTCGCCTACGGTCACCGCCGGCACTCGGGGCACCCCGAGCTGTCGCAGATCCTCGTACGCTGCCGGCTCGGCCTGGACATCGATGGAGTCGAACTCGACCCCCCAGGACGCGAGGAGCTCTCGCGTCTTGGCGCAGGATGATCAGCCCGGTCGGTGGTACAGGCGTGGCTTCGTAGCTGTATTCAGCATTCGATCACCTGATGGCTGCTCGCTTGTAGTTGTCGTTCGTTCGGAGCGGCTACGAGACTATCGCCGGAGCGGACGAGCGCGTCAAGCCAGGATGCTCGACGCAGTTCGCCACGAGAAGACGGAGATGACCGGGCGCGGTGTGTCGGCGATCGAGGCGCCCGGGGCCGGGGAGGCCCTGCGGAGACCCGTTTCCCGCCCACTGGCCAGCCCTCGCGTGTTGGTGGAAACCCGTGACGTAACCCTCGCCGCCGACCTCGTGGTCTCGCGGGGCCTCCCCGGCCCCGGGCGCCTCGATCGCCGACCTACCGCCCGCGGAACGTCGGCGTCTTCTTGTTGACGAACGCCGTGACGCCCTCGCGAAAATCCTCGGTCCGGCCGCTGGCCGCGATCGCCTGCGCCTCGTGCTCCATCTGCGTCTCCAGGCTCTCCCAGGTGGCTTGATGGAACAGGCGCTTGGCGGCGCCGAAGGCCCGGGTCGGCCCCTGGGCCAGCTCACGCGCCAGGGCCTCGGCCGTCGACCTGAGCTCGGC
>JBOHPM010000588.1:0-2343 GCA_050731715.1 Candidatus Rokuibacteriota bacterium | reverse complement strand
CCTGTCAGAAGAACGAAGGACCAAAACCTCCAGAATCATTGGTCAGCCCTCCCTGCCAAGATAGCTGAGACACTTTCCCCCTCGGAAATTAGTGTTGAGGGCGGGGAGGTGTCAGGATCGTGATGACGATGCAACTTCACCGGATTCCTGCAGACCAGTCGCCCGAGGGAGAGCCGGAGCGGAGGGGCGACGAGCGAAGCGAGGCGCCGCGTAGCGGAGGGTCTCCTTCGGGCGAGCGCGCGGTCGCGCCCGGCCCGCCCGACCCTGAAGTGCCGGCCCGCCAGGTCCGGCGACGATTTACGACCGCCTACAAGCTCGAGATCCTGCGGAAAGCGGACGCGTGTCAGCGGCCCGGCGAGCTCGGGGCGTTGTTGCGACGCGAAGGGCTCTACTCCTCGCATCTGGTGACCTGGCGCCGTCAGCGTGCGCACGGCTTGACGCCGAAGAAGCGTGGGCGGACGAAGACGGTGGTCGATCCGCGGGTGAAGAAGCTGGAGCAGGAGAATCGGCGCCTGACATCGCGGCTGGACAAGGCGGAGGCCATCATCGCCTTCCAAAAAAAAGTTGCCGAGCTCCTGGGGATCCCCCTGAAACCCTTCGAGCCCGACGAGATCGAGTGATGCAGGCCATTGAGGCGGCGAGCCCCGCGATGGGGACGGCGGCGGCCTGCGATGCCTTGGGCATCGCGCGCGCGTCCGTGTATCGGCGGCGGCACCCGGCGCGCCCGCCGGCGCCGCGGCCGACGCCGCCGCGGGCCCTGGATCCGATCGAACGGCAGACCGTGCTCGAGACGCTCCACAGTGAGCGTTTCCTCGACGCGGCCCCCGCCCAGGTGCATGCGACGCTGCTCGATGAGGGAACCTATCTCTGCTCCCCTCGGACGATGTACCGGCTGTTGGACACGGCCGGCGAGATCAAAGAGCGGCGCGATCAGGTCCGCCGGCCGCTCTACGCCGCGCCGGAGCTGCTGGCGACCCAGCCCAACGAAGTCTGGAGTTGGGACATTACCAAGCTGCTGGGCCCGGCGAAGTGGACGTACTTCTATCTCTACGTGATCCTCGACATCTTCAGCCGCTACGTGGTCGGCTGGATGCTCGCGCCACGCGAGACCGCCGCCCTCGCCGAGCGGTTGATCGCCGAGACCTGCGCGAAGCACGAGATTCAAGCTGGCCAACTCACGATTCACGCCGACCGCGGCGGCGCGATGCGGAGCAAGCCCGTTGCCCTGCTGCTCGCGGATCTCGGGGTGACCAAGACGCATAGCCGGCCACAGGTCTCGAACGACAATCCCTTTTCGGAAGCGCAATTCAGAACGCTCAAGTACTGTCCGCAGTTTCCCGAGCGCTTCGGATCCATCGAAGATGGACGCGCCTTCGGACAGGCCTTCTTCCGCTGGTACAACCACGAGCATCGACACAGCGGGCTCGGCTTCCTCACGCCCGCCGTCGTGCACTTCGGCCGTGCCGCCACCGTGCGCGCGTATCGCCAGCAGGTCCTCGCCGCTGCCTACGCCGCACATCCCGAGCGCTTCGTGAAAGGACGGCCACAGCCGGCGGATCTGCCCACCGCCGTCTGGATCAACCCACCTGTCAAAAAACCGACGCGTCAGGATGCCCCAGGAACGACGACCATCACCTCGGTCGACCTACAGCACCCCCCGATTTCCAGTCCCAGCGACCCATCGGCCGCCGCGATGATCGAGCTCGACGCGACTCTAATTTCTTCACCCTTGGTGTCTCAATGTCCTTGACAGCGCCCGAGCGACCCACAGATTCTGCGGAGGAGGCAAATCTGTAAACGTCTTCATGCACTCTAAGCTGAATCCATGGCGGCGGAGGGACTCACAACTAAACACGCCGGGCTTCAGAACGTTGCCAGCAATGCGTTCACGGCCGCGCAGGCGATAGCCGTCGCCACATCTTTGTCAGTATCGTCGTATTTGAGCTGTCGCACGGCGTAGCTGTAGGCACAGGCCAGGCGCTCCCGATCACCCGCGGCGATGGCCTGCGCCCATTGTCGGCATTCCTGAACAAACGGAGCGACCGCTGGATCCGGTGCGCCTGTCCACCAACCACCCGCAAGAATCTGAGCGCGGCCAGCCGCCGAACACCCGACTCCGCGAGGATGGAAATAGTTGCTCAACTCGAGGGTCAGTGGATCGGTCGCAATCGGCGATTCACCCACCTCGGCAAAGTCGATCATTGCCGGCCGGTCGTCGTCGACCAGGACGTTCAGACCGTGCAGATCGTTATGTTGTGGACCTCGGCGAATCTGAATCGCTCTGCTCTCCGCATCTGCCCATGCACACGCACCGAGCAGTCTCTGACAGGGCCCAAATGCGTC
>JBOHPM010000587.1:0-2344 GCA_050731715.1 Candidatus Rokuibacteriota bacterium | reverse complement strand
CAGGGGTTTCGGATGAACGACAATGCCTATCGCGTGCGTGCCGAGCGCGGCGAGGTGCAGCTCGGCACCTGGGTGACCATGATCCGGACGCCCGCCGTCCTGACCCTGCTCCAGGCGGCGGGCCTCGACTTCGCCCGGGTGGACATGGAGCACTCCCCGTTCTCGATGGAGACCGTCGCCGACATGGCCACGCTGGCCCGCGCCCTCGACTTTCCCCTCGTGGTGCGCCCGCCCGAGGGCAATCGCGAGTGGATCACCCGGCTCCTCGACGCCGGCGTGTGGAACCTCCACGTGCCCCAGGTCGACACGCCGGAGCAGGCCGCGGCGGTGGCCGCGTGCTGCCGCTACGCGCCGCTGGGCGAGCGGGGCATGTACGGCTTCGGCCCCCACACCGAATACCGAACGCTGCCGCCGGGCGAGCACATGGCCGCCGCCAACGCGCGCGTCCACGTGACGATCATGCTGGAGAGCAAGCGCGCCTTCGACGGGCTGAACGAGATCGCCGCGGTCCCCGGGATCGACGCGCTCACCCTGGGCCCGACCGATCTGGCCCAGGACCTGGGTGTTCTAGGCACGCCAGCCCAGCGCCAGGTCCTGGACGATCACCGCCGCAGGCTGGTGGAGGCCGCCCGCAAGCACGGCAAGGCCGTGGCCATGCTGACCGATAGCGTGGACGGCGTGCGTCAGATGGCCGCGCTGGGGGCCACGATCATCAATTACTCGTCGGACGCGGCCGTGCTCCGGTCGGCCTACAGCTCGGTCGTCGCCGACATTCGCCGCACGCTCCCCGCGCGAGGGTAGGTGGCGCCGACGAGCAACGAGGAGCTCGCTGGCGAAATTGAGGCGCTGCGGAAATCTCTCCAGCAGGAGAGAGCCAAGAGCGCGCGCCTGGAAAAGGCGCTGACCGAGGCCCTCGAGCAGCAGTCAGCGACGGCCGAGATCTTCCGCGTCATCTCCAGCTCGCCGGCCGACCTGCAGCGCATGCTGGACGCAGTCGCCGAGAATGCCGCACGGGTCTGCGGGGCCGACGATGCGGTCATCCGGCGAGTCGAGGGTCGCGACGACGGCGATGCCCTGCGCGTCGTCGCTCACTTCGGGGCGATCCCCATCCGAGCTGAGAGGGAGCTGCGGTCGATCCGCGCCGACTGGCTGGCCGCCCGGGCGGTCCTCGACCGCCAGACCCTGCACGTGCACGACATGCTCGAAGAGCACCGGCGCGGCAACTATCTCGACAGCGTCGAGAATCAGCAGCGGATCGGCTACCGCACCATGCTCGTCACGCCCCTGCTGCGTGAGGGGGTGGCCATCGGGGTCATCGGCATCCGCCGGACGGAGGTCAAGCCCTTCACCGACAAGCAGATCGCCTTGCTCGAGACCTTTGCCGACCAGGCGGTCATCGCCATCGAGAACGCGCGGCTGCTCAATGAGCTGCAGGCCAAGAACGCCGACCTCACCGAGGCCCTGGAGCAGCAGACGGCGACCAGCGAGATCTTGCGCGTGATCAGTAGCTCGCCGACGGACATTCAGCCGGTGCTGGATGCGATCGCGGAAAGTGCCGCGCGGCTCTGTGAGGCCAGTGACGCGGAAATCTATCGTGTCGATGGCGATGTCTACCGGCGGGTGGCACATCGTGGTCCCGTTCCCATCGCCGGGCCTCTGGGCGAGACCTACCCGATCAGTCGCGGGAGGCCGTCCTCCCGCGCGGTCATTGACCGGCAGACGATCCACGTCCACGACCAGGCCGCAGTGATCGACACCGAGTTCCCGGATCTCAAAGCCTGGCCGGGGGTGGCGAGCGTACGGACCATCCTCGCCACACCTTTGCTGCGCGAAGGCGTCGCCGTCGGGGTAGTCGTGATTCGGCGCACGGAGGTCAAGCCTTTCTCGGACAAACACATAGAGCTCCTCAAGACCTTCGCCGACCAGGCTGTCATCGCCATCGAGAACGTCCGCCTGTTCAAAGAGCTAGAGGCGCGCAATCGCGACTTGACCGACGCCCTCGATCGTCAGACCGCCACCGCCGACATCCTCCGGGTGATCAGCCAGGCCCAGGCCGACGTCCAGCCGGTCTTCGAGACCATCGCCGACAGCGCGATGCAGCTGTTCGGCGCCTGGTCGGCCGCGGTGTTCCGTTACGAGGACCAGCTGATCCGTGCGGCCGCGGTGCGGGGCGGTGTGCCCGGGAGCGACCAGGCCTACATGGAGCGGCACCAGGCGCCGCGCCGCCCAACCGAGGAATCTCCTCCGCATCGGGCGGTGCGGAGTCGGGCCGTGCAGCATGTCGTCGACGCGGACACCGATTCCTCCCTGGACCCGCAATTCCGCGAGGACGCCAGGTCGCGCG
>JBOHPM010000586.1:0-2344 GCA_050731715.1 Candidatus Rokuibacteriota bacterium | reverse complement strand
TCACGAGGCCGCCGTTGTGCTCCGGGATATAGACGATGTCGTCGGCGTCGACATAGAACACCGCGGGGCCGATGAGTTTCGTCGCCCAGATGCGGAGAAGCGTGCCGTCCTGATCGAAGACCTGGACGCGGTCGTTCTCTCGGTCGCAGACGAACACGCGCCCGAGGCGATCGATCCACACGCCGTGGGGCAGCATGAACTGGCCGGGCCCTGCGCCCGGCTGTCCCCAGGAGAACAGATGGGCGCCGTCGGCCGCGAACTTGTGGACCCGCGCGTTGCCGTAACCGTCCGTGATGAACATCTCACCCGACGCGGTCAGGGCGACGTCCGTCGGCAGGTTGAACGGGCCGCCGGCGTGGGTGACCTTGCGGTAGGCCGTTGAGCCTGGCTCGTTCGGATCCACACCGGTATCCGAACGATAACCCTTTGTCCCGATGGTGCGGAGCAGCTCGCCGCGTAAGGTGAAGTACATCACCTGTCCGTGGTCGCGGTCCACGAGCCAGAGATTGTCGTGCTGGTCCACCCGGATGGTGTGGGGGAAAGCGAAGAGCCCGGCGCCCCAGGAATGAAGATAGTTACCGTCGCGATCGAAGACGACGACGGGATGATCGGGGGTGCGGTTGAAGCAGTAGACGCGGTCCTGCGAGTCCACGGTGACCGCGGCCGCGGGCATCGTCCAGCCATCTGGCAGCCTGGCCCAGTCCTCGTTCACTTCATACGTGTAGGTGCCGCTGCCGACGATCGTGCCGGTGGTTTCCATGCGGAGGCGTGCGCCGAGCGACGCTCCTCACGCCCCCGACGGCGCGGCAAGCACCGCGGCCGCCGCCTTGGCCACCGCGGTCCCCTCGAAGAACTTCGGATTCTGCGTCCCCCAGAGGCGTACGGCGTTGGCGAAGGTGAAGTCGCGGAAGTCGTCGGCGCTGATCAGGCCGTCGTCGACCAGCTCGTAGGCTTCCGGCAGCACTTCCATCATGTCCGGCACGTCGAAGTGGCCGATGTCGGAGCCGAAGATCGCGTTGAGCCGCGCGTTGAAGGGGTTGGCGCCGCGCTTGAAGGCCCAGGCGTTGGCGCGGTCATCGGCCTCGCAGCCGAAGTAGAACGGCGTCACGAACAGGTCGTGCCAGTCTTCCTTCTTCGTGATCCGGCAGGCCGAATAGTCGTCGAGATCGGCGAGGCCGCCGGTCAGGTTGGCGGCGTCCGGATCGGGCCAGCCATCCCGCGCCCGCAGGGCCGCGATGTGATCCTGGTAGCCGTACTTCTGGGCCAGCTCCTGGAGCAGGGCGCGATCGAGCGTCCGTGGGTCGGTGTGCTCGAGCGCCTTGCGGTTCCGCTTGTCCCAGTGGCCGATCAGGTCGCCGAACAGCATGCAGCCCCAGCCGACACCCCCTTCCAGGAAAGCGAACCGGAGCTGGGGAAACCGGCGGGTGACGCCGCCCAGGAAGATCGCCTTGCAGGCGGCGTGGCCGGAGGCGGCGAAGTGGCCGATGTGGTTGTAGGTGAAGTTCACCGCGGAGTTTCGGAGCCCCTGCCGGGCCGCGCCCGTGTGGAAGGTCGGCGCGATGCCGAGCTCAAGGCACTTCGTCCAGAGCGGATCGTAGTCGTATGCGCTGTCCAGGCCGAGCGCGTCGTACCAGACCGCGAACCGCGCGACGTCGCCCTCGCGACTGGTGATCGAGGGCACGGGCCGTGGCACGGGGCTGGTGAACATCGCGACCTTGGTGCCGAGCTGACGCACACAGAATTCCAGTTCTTCGATCGCCTCGTCCGGCGTGTGCGTCGGGATCGCCGCGGCCGGCGTCATGCGATCGCCAAACTCGCGGAAATAGTCGGCGGTGACGATGTTGAACGCGCGGCAGACGGCGCGCCGCGCCTCGTCGTCAGCGATCCGGGGAATGCGGAGCCCTGCCGTGGGATAGACGGCCGCGAAGTCGATGCCCAGCTCCTCGAGCCGCTCGTAGAGGAAGCGGGGGAACATCCCGGTCGCCCGGTCGCGGGTGTTCCGCTCCGCCCGCGACCAGAACCCCTCCTGGCCGATCCGCCGGCGGCGGCGCTCGTCGACGGGCGTCATATGTGACTCGCGCGTTGTTCTCTGGGCCGCCAGGTAGGCATCCGCGGCCTTGTCGCCGCCGACCTTCCGCATCTGCTCGCTGAAGACAGGCCCGTACTCCAGCCAGTGGCCGTCGGCGTCGATCACGGGATGCGTGAGCTTGGCGCGAACCTGGGCCGGGGTGGAATGACCGTTGGCGCTCACTGGGCACCTCCTGGGCCGAGCAGGGATGTTGTGACCCGAGTGGCTGCACGCTAGCCGGCCACGGGACCGGAGTCAAGGAGCACTAGCCAGACT
>JBOHPM010000585.1:0-2354 GCA_050731715.1 Candidatus Rokuibacteriota bacterium | reverse complement strand
TCAAACCGTCAAAGGAGCTCAAACAGGCCGTTCGCTGAGGGTTTTCCTTGTCGGGGGCTCGCAGCGCTCGCTAGAATGGCGCGGTGTTTCGGGCCGGGATCGCCGCACACGCGCTGGCCGTCGCTCTCGCCATTCCCGTCGTCGCTGCCGCTCAGAACGGGCGCGCGCCGGCCCTGAGCGCCGAGGCCTTTCTCCTCCTCGACACCGAGGGCCGGATCCTCCACGCCAAGAACGCCGACCTCGAGCGCGCGCCGGCCAGCCTCGTCAAGCTCATGACGATCTATCTCGCCTTCGATGACATCGAGGCCGGCTTCGCCGATCTCGACGAGCCCGTCACCGTGTCCACCGACGCCGCCACGACGCCCCGGTACCGCATGGGCCTGCGCCGGGGCGAGCAGGTGCCGCTCCGGGTGCTGCTGGAAGGCGCCGCCATCGCGTCGGCCAACGACGCGGCCACGGCCCTGGCCGAGCACCTGGCCGGGAACGAAGCCGCCTTCGTCGCGCGGATGAATGCCAAGGCCCAGGACCTGGGCCTCACCGCCACCCGCTTCGGTAACTCCCACGGGTTGCCTGACCTGGTCCAGCGCACGAGTGCCCGGGACATGGCCGTGCTCACCATCCGACTGCTCAAGGACCATCCCGCCGCGCGGTTTCTCCTGGGCGGCCAGACCTTCCTGTTCCGGGGTCGGATGTACACACGGCACATCCCCCTGTTCCGGGATCCGCTGGGCGTGCAGGCGTTGAAGACCGGCTTCACGCAGCAGGCGGGGTACAACCTCGCGGTGGCCGCGTGGCGCGACGGCCAGCAGTTCGTGATGATCGTGCTCGGCTCCCGCAGCCGCACCCAGTCGTTCCTCGACGGCAAGCGGTTGCTGCACTACGGCTTCGTCGAGGTCGGGCTGGAGGCGCCCCCCGACCCTCGGCCTCGCCACACGCCCCGTCGCCACCTCCGGGCTCGTCCCACATCGGCCGCCGGCGGCTGACCGGGAGTGATCCGCGGATACCTCTTCGACGCCTACGGCACGCTCTTCGACGTGCATTCGGTGATGGAGGCCGGACGCGACGTCACCGGCGACCCTGCCGCGCTCTCGGCCCTGTGGCGGCAGAAGCAACTCGAGTACACCTGGCTCCGCGCGCTGATGGGGCGTTACGAAGACTTCTGGTCGGTGACCGAGGCGGCCCTGCGCTTTGCCGTCCATCGGCTCGGCCTGACGGTGAGCGAGGTCCAGATCCGGCGCCTCATGGAGGCCTACCTCTCCCTGGCGTGCTTTCCCGAGGTGGCAGTGGCCCTCGAACGCCTGACGCCCCGGCCGCGGGCGATCCTGTCGAATGGCTCACCCCGCATGCTGCAGGCAGCCGTCGCCACCAGTGGGCTGGGGAAGCACCTCGCGCACGTGCTGTCGGTCGACGCCGTCCAGACCTACAAGCCGGCCCCGGCCGTGTACCGGCTCGGCGTCCAGGCCCTGGGGCTCGCCGCCAGCGAGCTTCTGTTCGTCTCCTCGAATGCCTGGGACGTCGCCGGGGCCAAGGCGTTCGGCTATCAGGTGGCCTGGTGCAACCGAGCCGCCGCGCCGGCGGAAGAGCTAGGGCTCACGCCCGATTTCACGGTCACGCGCCTGGATCAACTCCCGCTGTAGGACTCGCCGCGGCTATTGAGTTGGAGGGGGCACGCGACGCGCCCCCTCCAAACCTCCCCATTCGCGCGGGGTGCGACTACGGGCTTCTCTAGCGGCGCTTGCCCAGCCGCTTCCGCTTCACGTACCCCCACAACTTCTTCGTCATCACCGAAGGCCCGATCGGAGTGCTGCCGAACAGCGCCTCCAGCGAATCCTTGCAGCCCTTGAAGCTGATGGAATAGCCTCCGAACGCCTTCTTGCCTTTCGCCATTTCTCCTCCTCCTCCCCAAAGTTGGAGCCCAACGAACCTTGGGGGTATTACTACCACACGCACGAGGGGGCCAAAAGAAAAAACACCAGTTCTGGGGGTCGGGCGCCGTCGGGAAAATACCCGGTAGGGGTATCTGGCTACCGCCGGAAGGCGGGCATGACCTCGCGGGCGAAGCGGTGGAGCTGCTCGGTGAACTCCCGGGGCGTGAGCCCCTCGGTCCAGTGGAGCATCACCTGGTCCAGGCCCGGGTACCGGGCCTCGAACTCCTTGATCACCTCGATGGCCTGGGCCGCCGGGCCCACCAGCCAGGCCTTCTGCTCGATCCCTTCGCGGAGCGTCGGCACCCGCGCCGGAGCACCCGGCGTCCCCCACGGGCGGCCCTGGTCGTCCGCGTAGCGGACGAACCCGAAGGGGGCGAACCACTTGTAGCGCTCGTCGTGGGCCGGCTCGAGCCGGCGGATCCCCTC
>JBOHPM010000584.1:0-2367 GCA_050731715.1 Candidatus Rokuibacteriota bacterium | reverse complement strand
CGAAGACGACGCGCCATCCCGACTACCCGGAGATCACCCTGCTGGGCGTCAACAAGTTCGGGGCCGACGGCGCGCTCGACCTGGCGATCTATCGCCGGGGCGCCGAGGGCTGGCATACCGACGGCGCTTACGACCAGGAGCCGTTCAAGGCCACCCAGCTCTACGCCCTCGCCGTCCCGAGCACCGGAGGCGACACGCTGTTCGCCAGCATGTACGCGGCGTACGACGCGCTCCCGCCCCGGCTGCGCCAGCGCCTGCAGGGGCGTCTGGGGGCGTTCGCCTACGGCGGCCGCCGCAAGGCGACGGCGCTGCTCAACGAGGAAGACCGCGACTGGAAGCCCGTGTTCCATCCGATCATCCGCACCCATCCCGAGACGGGGCGCCAGGCCCTCTATTTCGACCCCGGCAAGATCTTGAGCATCGAGGGGCTCGCCGCGGGGGAGAGCGACGCGCTGATCGAGGAGCTGGAGGGCTACATGGTCCAGCCCGACGGGCAGTATCGCCACAAGTGGCGCAAGGGCGACATCGTCATCTGGGACAACCGCTGCTCGTACCACAAGGCGGCGGGCGACTATCCGCCCGAGGAGGATCGCGTCCACTGGCGCGTGTCGATCAAGGAGCGCACCGGCGCCGCCCTGGCGGCGGCCGGCTGATGTACGAGGGTTTCCGCCGCTTCGACATCGCCACCAGCGACCCGGGCGTCACGATCCGCGGCGTCGTGGACGGCTCGGGGCCGCCCCTGCTCCTGCTCCACGGCAATCCGCTGACCCACATCCACTGGCGCCTCGTCGCGCCCCGGCTGGCCCAGGAGTTCACCGTCGTGGCCACGGACCTGCGCGGCTACGGCGACAGCGGCAAGCCCCGCGGCCTGCCCGATCACTCCAACTACTCGTTCCGCCGCATGGGGCTGGACCAGGTCGAGGTGATGGACAAGCTGGGCTTCGCGCGCTTCATGGTGGCCGGCCACGACCGGGGCGCCCGCACCGCGGTGCGCATGGCGCTCGACCATCCGGGGCGGATCGCCCGGCTCGCCGCCGTCGACATCCTGCCCACCCATCACGTGTGGACGCACGTGACGCGCGAGTGGGCGCTGAACTCGTATCACTGGGCGTTCCTGGCCCAGCCGTACGACTTCCCCGAGCGGCTATTGGCCGGCCGCGAGGAGTACTACATCCGGCTGAAGCTCGGCTCCCACGGCATGGGCAAGGGCGGGATCACCGAGGAGGCCCTGCAGGAGTACATCCGCTGCTGCACCCCGGAGAGCATCCACGGGGTGTGCGAGGACTACCGCGCCGGCGCCACCATCGACTTCGAGCTGGACAGCAAGGACTTCGACGCCGGGCACAAGGTCACGTGCCCCGTGCTGGTGATCGTGGGCGGCCAGAGTCACACCGCCCGGCTCTTCGGCTACGAGAAGGCGTGGTCGTCCTACGTCACCGACCTCGTGCGCTGCGTGGCGCTCCCCTGCGGCCACTATCCCGCCGAGCAGGCCCCCGAGGAGACCTACACCGAGCTCCGCGCGTTCTTCACGGGCTGAGGTCCTGCCTTTCCGTCTCGAAACTCCCAGTGGTCGCACTCGCGGACCCGCACACGGCGACCGTCAGGAGTCGTGCCGGTCATTGCCATGGTGCGCATCGTTCGTCTGCCCAGCGCTCAGGCTCAGCGGCCGGCGTCGAGCCGGACCAGCCTGGTGCTAGACCGCCGGTCAGGACGGCAGATCTTCGAGCCGCACACCGTGACCGCTCCGCAGACCGTCGCGCGCCTCGGCTACGCGCCGCAAGAACTCAGGATGGTGCTCCAGTCGGTAGTCGAGCCAGTCGTCTTCGCTTTCACGACGCCCAACGCTGCGTATCAGCCGCGGCGCGCTCTGCGCGCCGTCGGCTGCATGCGCTTGTTCGGCGATCGATGACGCCGACCTTTCAACTTCTGGCCCACCACCTCGGCCTTGGCCAAGGAGACTAACATTCGCAGCGTCTGGTTCACGGAAGCGGAGTCGCGAAAGATAGCGGCGACATCTGGCTCGAGAAGGACAACATTTGTCCCCTCCCGATAACGCTCGTAGTACTTGCCGCGGACGGCTGCGCTGAAGTCGTATTCTGGGAGGAGATCGTCGTTGTTCTCAGCCTTGTGTCTCATATGTTTTTCTCTCGCGCCGAGTTGCTCGGCGGGCACTGATGATTCGGATGCGATCCCCGCGTTCCGTGTGAGCGACGATGATCAGACGTCGGCCCATCGAGAGCCCGATCGTGACGAAGCGCGGCTCATCACCTGAATGCCGCGGATCGACAATCGTTCCCGCGAGAGGATCACCGAAGACGGTCGATGCCTCGTCGAAGGACACGCCGTGTTTCGACGAGTTCCGGGCCG
>JBOHPM010000583.1:0-2371 GCA_050731715.1 Candidatus Rokuibacteriota bacterium | reverse complement strand
CATCGGGCGATCAGGCCGCGGCCGGACGCGAGCGGCGGCCGGGCGGTGGGCGGAAGCGCACGATCGAGAAAGATCCGACGCTGCTGGCCGATCTCGAGGCGTTGGTGGAACCCACGGCCTCGGGCGACCCGGAATCGCCCCTGCGGTGGACGTCGAAGAGCGTGCGGCAGTTGGCCGCCGCGCTGCAGGCCATGGGCCATGCGGTTAGCCGCCAACTGGTGAGCGAACTGCTGGCGGCCGCCGGGTACAGCCTGCAAGCCAACCGCAAGACCCGGGAGGGGCCGCAACATCCGGACCGGGACGCCCAGTTCCGCTACATCAACCAGCAGGTCCGTCGGGGCCAAGCCACCGCCCAGCCGGTCATCTCTGTCGATACGAAGAAGAAAGAGTTGGTCGGCGACTTCAAGAACGCCGGACGACAGTGGCGGCCGAAAGGCCGGCCCGCGCCCGTCCGGGTGCATGACTTTCTCATTCCGGAGCGCGGCAAGGCGATTCCGTACGGGGTCTATGATCTTACCCGCAACGCGGGGTGGGTCAGCGTGGGCATTGATCACGCCACGGCCACCTTCGCGGCCCGGACGATCGGGCGGTGGTGGCGCAAGATGGGCCGGCCCCGCTATCGGCGCGCGCGCTCGTTGCTCATCACCGCCGACGCCGGCGGCAGCAATGGGGCGCGCGTGCGCCTGTGGAAGTGGGAATTGCAGCGCCTGGCCAATCGCACGGGCCTGGCGATCACCGTCTGTCACCTCCCGCCCGGGACCAGCAAGTGGAACAAGATCGAGCATCGACTCTTCTCCTACATCAGCAGCAACTGGCGTGGCCAGCCGCTCGTGAGTCTCGCGGTGATCGTCAATCTGATTGGCGCCACGCAGACCGCGGCCGGGTTGCGTGTGCGGTGTGAGCTCGACCGCGGGACCTATCCGAAAGGCCAAGACATCACGGACGCCCAGATGGCGACCTTGACCCTGGTGCCTCATCGCTTCCATGGTGATTGGAACTACACGATCCAACCGACGCGCAGGCGAAAGTAATTTGTTCATCTATTACCTGACGTCGCCTAAGAGGCTGATAGGAACGGATAGTGCCGTCAGGGACTCTGCTGCTAGCCCCGACTATTCGTGAATGCACACGTCGAAGCGTGGGAGGGCTCCAACGAGTGCTCGGTTGTGAGTTTAGGAGCCGAGACGTCGGCCCGGCATGGTGTTACGGCGATCGCGGCCCTGACGGCCGACCGCGGTGAGTGAGCACGTGATTCCGACACGACCATCCTTCACGCACGATCCGGCTAGAGTCAGCGCCGAACCGGAATCGCTCGTCTGCGACGCCTAACTTGGAGCTTTGTCGACCCGGAATTCCACACGTCTCATGGGCAGGCCCCTGCCGCCGCGATCCGTATTCTTCCGGCCGGGCTGACCACCACATCCAGGCACGACGTGCCTGAGGTGTTCTGCACCCGCAGGGTGCCCGCGGTCGTTGCCGTGCCGAGGGGGCCGAACGTGATTTGTGGGCCCACGGTGATCCGGTCGCCGCTGGCAAGCCCCATCCAACCATCGGTGTCGGTTCCCGGTCCCGCCCATACCGTCTCGCCCACACACGGGATGGTCGTGTCCGAGCAGAAGCGCAACCGATCCTGAGGCGTCGTCTGGACCTCGATGCTGAACGACGCGTTCCGCGTGATCGCAAGGTGGCGCGCCTGATTCAGCATGGCGACGAGCTCCCGGGCCGCCGCTTGGGTTCGCTGGGCCTGAACGAAACTGATGAACGTCGGGATGGAGAAGACGGCGAGCACCCCGATGATCGCGATGATCACGACGAGCTCGATGAACGAAAACCCGTCCGAGTTCGCGTACAGGCGCTGCTGTTTCTTCACTCTCATGCCCCTCCGGAGGCAAGAGGAAAGAGCAAAAAATGGGCCAAGCCCGGAGCACATGTCAGCTTTCTGAATCTTTCCGCCAGCGGGTTTTCAGGATCATTCCACCACTCGCGGGCGCGGCGCTGTTCCGTGTTTTACGGCATCTCGATTCTCTGGGCAAGAGGATTGGCACAGCGTCGCGGCGGAAGCGCGGGGGCCTGAGAGCCCGCAGGAGCCGCGATCTCGCGTCGACTCATACCCGGATATCCCCCCTCAATGGGCCGTGTCGCGGCGGCGGCGGCTGGCGCTCGGCGCGTGCGCCGCGCGCAGGCTCGGCCCGTCCATGACGATTTGATGGGCCCGGTGGGCGAAGCGATCGAGCGCGCTGTTGGCCAAGATGGGGTCATCGAAGAGGGCGACCCACTCGTCCACCGCCCGATTGCTCGTGATCACGGTCGCGGCGCGCTTATGCCGCTCGACCAGGACGTCGTAGAAGTCGCTCGACTGCTGGGCGGTGAG
>JBOHPM010000582.1:0-2373 GCA_050731715.1 Candidatus Rokuibacteriota bacterium | reverse complement strand
CGCCGGCAGTAGTGGCAGCGCTGGCACGGCACATGGTGGGCGACGACGACTCGATCACCCACCACGGGGGCGACGACGCCCGCCCCGGCGTCGACGACCTCGCCCACGACCTCGTGGCCGAACACGGCTGGAGTCGGTGTGGCCGGCGCCAGGATCTTGGCGATGTCCGAGCCGCAGAGACCGCAGCCCCGCACGCGCACGAGCAGCTCGCCGGCGCCGATACCTGGCCGCGGCCATTCCTCCGTGACCAGCCGGCCGGCGCCCCGAAAGACGGCCGCCTTCACGCGGCCCCTCGCCGAGCGCCCAGCCGCGCCCTGGCCCAGCAGCGCAGGGCGATGGACGCCTTGCGCCGGGCCGGCACGGTGATCCGCTCCTCGAAGACCTGGAAGCGCCGGGCCTCGATCGCTTCGAGAAGAGCGAGGTAGATCCCGCCCATGACCTCGGCCGCCACGAGCGCGCGCGCGTCCGCCCGCGGGTACGCGGCGCGCGCCCGACGGTAGAAGTGACGGGCCCGGCCCGCCTGCCGCTCCATGAGCTGCACGAAGCCGTGGGTCCAGCGGCCGTGCCGGAGGTCGTCCTCGCTCACGCCGAACGTGCGGAGGTCGGCCTGGGGAAGATACACGCGGCCAGCCCCGGCGTCGGTGCCGACGTCGCGGAGGATGTTGGTGAGCTGCAGTGCGATGCCGAGATTCACGGCGTAGTCGCGCGCGCGAGGGTCCCCATAACCGAAGATCTCGATGGCGGCCAGGCCCACCGCCGAGGCCACGCGGTAGCAGTACAGGTAGAGGTCCTCGGCCCGCTCGTAGCGGGCACCGTCCAGGTCCATCTCCACCCCGTCGATGATGGCCTCCAGCGCCTCGCGGGGAATCGGGAAGGCGCGGACGGCGGCGGCCAGATGCTGCCCGATGGGGCGCTCGGGAACGGCGCCGGTGATGTAACAGTGGGCCACCTCGCGGCGCCAGGTCCGGAGTTCGTCTCGCAGCCGGGCGGGGTCGGTGCCCCGCTCGGCGCCCAGATCGACGATGTCGTCCACCGTTCGGCAGAAGGCGTAGACGGCATAGAGGGCCTGCCGGCGCGCCCGGGGCAGGGTGAGGAACGCGTAGTAGAAGTTCGAGCGGCTGCGTCGTGTCAGCCGCGAGACGAGGTGGGTAGCGCTCATGAGCGGGTGGCCCGGGCGCCCGGCCGCGCCGCGACGTAACCGTGCCGCCGGAACCACTCCACGGCTTCGCCCAGCGCCTCGCGGGGCTCGGTCTGGGGCAGCCCCAGCTCCCGCACGGCCTTGCCGGGGCTGAAGTACATCCGCTTGCGCGCCATCCGCACAGCGGTGAGCGACACCGCGGGCCTGCCCCGCCCCAGGCGGGCCACGCTCTCCATGCCCGCGGCGGCGAGCCAGGCGACCGCGTAGGGGATCCGGAAGCGCGGCGGGCGCAGCCCCGTCACCTCGGCCAGCACGTGGAAGAGCTCGGTGAGCGAGAGGTTGGCGTGGCCCAGGATGTATCGCTCGCCCAGCCGCCCTCGCTCCGCCGCCAGCAGGTGACCGCGGGCGACGTCACGGACATGCACGATGTTGAGGCCGGTGTCGAGCGAGGCGTACATCTTGCCGCGTAGGAAATCCACGAGCATCTGGCCCGTGGGTGTGGGCTTGACGTCCCAGGGCCCTACGGGAGCCGAGGGATTGACGATCACGAGGGGCGCGCCCGTGCGGGCGAACTCCCGCGCCACCTGCTCGGCGAGAAACTTGGAGGCCTTGTAGGGGCCCACCATGTCGTCCAGCGACACCGGGGTGTCCTCGGTGCCCAGCGTGCCGTCCTCGGGAATGCCCAGGGCCCCGACCGTCGAGGTGTAGACGATCCGTTTCACCCCCGCCTCGACGGCGGCGGCGAGCATGGCCCGCGTGCCCTCCACGTTCGTGCGGTACAGCTCCTGGGGATCGCGCGCCCACAGGCGATAGTCGGCAGCGACGTGGAACAGCGTGGCGATCCCGGTCGCGGCCCGGCGCAGCGACGCGGGCTCGCCCAGGTCGCCCTCGACGATCTCGACGGCGAGATCGGCCAGGGCCCGGCGATCCCCGCCCGGGCGCGCCAGCACCCGCACGGTGGCGCCGGCCCGGAGCAGCTCGCGTACGACGTTGGCTCCCACGAAGCCGGTCCCGCCGGTCACCAGCGCGTCAGGCATGGTGATTGAACTGGGCATGGGCACCCGGGCTTCGCCACGCCCATGCCCCGCCGGACCCACCCGCGGTGATCATTCGTTTGGTCGATCTGAGGCGCGACGAACCAGCATGCCCAGTGCGGCGGCGACCGTCCGGAGCGCGGCGTCGGCGCCGCGGCCCAGCGCGAGCGCGTCCGCGATGGCGCGCGGGCGGGCCAGGGC
>JBOHPM010000581.1:0-2377 GCA_050731715.1 Candidatus Rokuibacteriota bacterium | reverse complement strand
GCCGTGCAGCGCGAGCTGCGGGTGCCGGCCACCCTGAGCGCCACCTTCCAGGGCACGGCCCAGGCCTTCCAGGACTCGCTGCGCGGGCAGGGGATGCTCCTGCTCATCACGATCTTGGTGATCTACCTCGTGCTCGGGGTGCTCTACGAGAGCTTCATTCACCCGCTGACGATCCTCTCGGGCCTGCCCTCGGCCGGGGTGGGGGCCTTGCTCACGCTGATGCTCTTCGGGGCCGAGCTGAACGTCTACGGGTTCGTCGGCATGATCATGCTGGTCGGCATCGTCAAGAAGAACGCCATCATGATGATCGACTTCGCGCTCGAAGCCGAGCGGGCTGGCGCCCCGCCCGCCCAGGCGATCTACCAGGGCTGCTTGCTGCGCTTCCGGCCGATCATGATGACGACGATGGCCGCGTTGCTCGGGGCCCTGCCCATCGCGCTAGGCATCGGCGCCGGCGCCGACGCGCGGCGGCCGCTGGGGCTGGCCGTCGTCGGCGGACTGCTCGTGTCGCAGCTGCTGACGCTCTACATCACGCCGGTCCTCTACCTCTACATGGACTCCGCGCAGAAGTACCTGGCCGCGCACCCCATCTCGCGCGTCTTCTTCTGGCGCCGCCTGCGGTACGGCGCGCATCCGAGCCCCCGGCCCGCCGTCCAGTCCTGATCCGACGACCGGGCATCGAGCGGTCCAGCTCGTGGCAATCCGGCTGGAGATCGGCGGTATCATGGGCGCCGTGCTCGAGCGACTGGCGGAGCTGGTCAACAGCGACGAGGCCCTGGAGGTCACCATCATGGAGGAGCTGGGGCACTTTCCCATGAGCGAGAACCCCGACCGGTTTCGGCGGTATATTCTCCCAGTCCTCGACGACATCCAGGGTTTGGAGGGGTCATGAGGCTCAAGGACAGGATCGTCATCATCACGGGCGGGGCCCAGGGGATCGGTCGAGCCTACGCCCTGGGCGTGGCCGCGGAAGGGGCGCGGGTCGTCGTGGCCGACGTCGCCGATCCCACGAGCACCGTCAAGGAGATCGAAGCCCGCGGGGGCCAGGCCCTGGGGGTCGTCTGCGACGTCTCGCGCGAGGAGGACACGCAACGCCTGGCGACCGAGAGCCTGGCCCGGTTCGGCCGGATCGACGTGCTGGTAAACAACGCCGCCCTCTACGGCACGCTCAAGCGCCGGCCGTTCATGGAGATCCCCGTGGAGGAGTGGGACCGGGTGATGGCGGTAAATCTGAAGGGACTGTTCCTGTGCGCCCGGGCCGTGTTCCCGGCCATGAAGGCCCAGGGCCAGGGCGCGATCATCAACATCGCGTCCTCCACCTTCTTCAAGGGGGTGCCCCACTACATCCACTACACGACGTCCAAGGGTGGGGTGGTGGGCTTCACCCGGTCGCTGGCCCGGGAGCTGGGGGAGTTCGGGATCCGCGTCAACGCGATCTCACCCGGGTTCACGCTGAGCGGCGAGAACGAGAAGAACATCTCCGAGGAGCGCAAGCAGGAGAACGTCCGGATGCGGATGCTCAAGCGGGCCGAGGTCCCCGCGGACATCGTGGGCACGCTGGTCTATCTGGCCTCCGACGACAGCGCCTTCGTCACCGGGCAGACCCTCCTGGTCGACGGCGGGGGCAGCGTGCATTGAGAATCATCCGGGTCGAGCCGATCCTGGTCGAGGTGCCCCTGCGGCTGCCGGTCCGGGGCGTGCACGGGCTCACCACCGCGCAGCGGAGCGTGCTGGTCCGGGTCCTCGCCGGGACCGGACTGGAGGGTTGGGGCAACGTCGATCCGTCCCCGGGATACTCGAAGGTCTCGGCCGACGAGATCCACGCCACCGTCGATCGGCTCGCCCCCGCGCTGATCGGGATGGATGCGTTCAACCTGCAGCGGGTGCTGGCCCGGATGGACCACGAGGTCGCGGAGCAGCACGAGGCCAAGGCCGCCGTCGAGATGGCCGTCCTCGACCTCCAGGGCCGTGCGCTCGGCGTGCCGGTGGCGGCCCTTCTCGGGGGGACCGTGCGGGACGAGGTGCGGTTCAATGCCTGGATCGGCGCGGTGGCGCCGGCCCAGGCGGCGCGCGAGGCGGCGGCATGGGCGGCGCGCGGATTCCGCACGGCGAAGATCAAGGTGGCCGGGGCCACCGACGAGGGCCTCGAGCGGGTGGCGGCCGTGCGGGCCGCGGTCGGGGCGGGCCTGGCCCTGCGCGTCGATTTCAACGAGAGCCTGACCCTCGCCGAGGCCGTGCCGTTCATCCGCCGCCTCGAGCCCCATGCGCTCACCCTGGTCGAGCAGCCGATTCCCCGTGACGACATCGCTGGCCTGGCGACCATCCGCCGCCACATCGCCATCCCGCTCATGGCCGACGAGAGCGTGACCGGGCCGGC
>JBOHPM010000580.1:0-2384 GCA_050731715.1 Candidatus Rokuibacteriota bacterium | reverse complement strand
CGGGTTATCAGGCTCCGATCCCCTGCTTCGGCACCTCCTGGGGCTTTATTCTGGCCGGGAAGAAGATCGACCCCCGCCGCCAGGACCCGGAGGCCGTCGACCGGCTCATCGGGGAGCGGATCAAGGGTGACCTCACCTATTGGGACGGCCTCACCCACCAGCACGCCTTCTCGCTCCCCAAGCATATCCGCCGGGCGATCGAGGCGGAGACGCGCATCGCCACCGATAGCCGTCCGCTCATCGTCGCCTGACGGGAGCGTGCCGAGTCTCCTGACCCGAGGAGCGAGCCGGGGGTGATCACTCTGGCGTCGGCGTCGCCACGGCGGCGTCAGCTCCTCGCCCGGCTGGTACCGGACTTCCAGGTGGTGCCTAGTGGAGTCGACGAGTCCCTGGACCACCCCGTGAGCCCGGACGCCGTCGCGGCCCTGGCCATGCGCAAGGCCCGGGCCGTCGCTCCTCGGGTAGGGGGCCTGGTCCTCGCTGCCGACACGGTGGTGGTCGTCGATGGCGACCCGCTGGGCAAGCCCCTGGACGCCGGCGAGGCGCGGGCGATGCTGCGGCGCCTTCGCGGCGGCTCCCACGTGGTCATCACGGGCCTGGCCATGGTCGACACCGGCGCCCACCGCGCCGAGGCGACGGCGGTGGTGAGCGAGGTCATGATGCGCGACTATGCCGACAGCGTGATCGAGGCCTACGTGGCCAGCGGCGAGCCTCTCGACAAGGCGGGGGCCTACGCTATCCAGGGCGCCGGCGCCGGGCTGGTGGGGGGATGGATCGGGTCCTACAGCAACATCATGGGCTTGCCACTGGAGGCGACGGCCGGCCTGCTCGGCCGATTTGGAGTGCCCCTCACTTCTCCAGGGAGCGGATCGCCTGCTTGAGAGGCCCCGTGTGAAGCATCTCGGCTGGCCGTGGAATCCTGACGGACGCGGCCAGGGGAAGCCGGGCGCGGATGAGCTCGATCGTCCGGCCCACCTGCTCCGGCTCGATGACGGTGTCGGCCAGGTAGAGCGTCCGAGCCGCCTCGAGCCGGCGGGCGAACTCCTCGTGCAGACCCACCACCTCGGCGGGCAGCCGCTCCGTCAGCGCCGGGGCGTTCGCCGTCTCCAGACGCCGTTGGGCGGCCACCACGGCTCGGGCGAAGGCGGTGAGCACGCGGTCCTGGGGCCGGCGATCTGTCCGGACGAACACGGCAGCGTTCACGGTGACGCCGCCGAGCGACCTGCGGACCGCGTCCGGGCCTCGCAGGTCGGCCAGGACCGCGGCGCGGCCCTCGCCCAGGAGCTGGCTGACGAGGGGTTCGGGGACCAAGCCGGCCTGGACGTCGCCGCGCTCGATGGCGCTCGCCAGACCGCGACTGCCGAGGCTCACCAGATCTACCTCCGAGGCTTTCAGCCCGCCGTGCTCGAGCATCGCGCTCAGCCAGGCCTGCTCCGGCGCCCCGGGCGAGGTCACGCCGATTCGGAGTCCAACGAGGTTGTCGATCGAGCGGACGGCGTCCGCCAGGCGTGTGGCCACCACCAGGGCGACGGCCGGCGCGGCCGTGAGCCCCAGCACCAGTCGCGCCCGCTGCTGGTGGACGCGCGGCCCGAACCGCAGCAGGGCCTCCAGGGACGTGGCTGCGGCGTCGACTTGCCCCTGGGCGAGCGCCTCCGCCGCGCCCACCTCGGATCGGGTCGTCTTCATGATGACGGAGAGCCCCTCCCGGCTGAAGTAGCCTTCGGCCTCGGCCACACGGAGGGGTAGGTACTCCGGTGAGGTCGTCGGACCGCTCACGGCCACACTGAGGGCCTGGAGCATAACGATGAAGGCCAGCACTCGATCAGTCCCCCGCTTTCGCCTCAGAAGCCGGAGCATCCCTGGCCCACCGCGAGATCCGGTGAAGGCCCGCCTGCTCCGACTCTACGTGAGATCGCTGCGCCGATTCGGGCCCCAGCGCTGGTGGCCCGCCCGGGCGCCCTACGAGGTCGCCGTCGGAGCGATCCTCACCCAGCACACAGCCTGGGTCAATGCCGCGCGCGCGGTGAGCGCGCTCCGGGACCGGGGGCTGCTGCGGGCCGAGCGCCTGGCGCGACTGCCCGGCTCGGCCCTGGCCGAGGCGATCCGGGCTGCGGGGACCTATCGGCTGAAGGCCCGTCGGCTGCGCAGCTTCACGCGATGGCTGCTCGAACGGCAGGGCGGAAGCTGGGCCCGGGTACGCCGGGCACCCCTGGGCGCCCTCCGCCGCGACCTCCTCTCCGTGGCCGGCCTCGGTCCGGAGACGGTGGACGCCATCCTCCTCTACGCGGCCGGACGACCGGTGTTCGTGGCCGACGAGTACACGCGCCGGGTGCTGGTCCGCCACCGCCTGCTCCCCGACGGCGCCGGCTACGAGCGGGCCCGGG
>JBOHPM010000579.1:0-2387 GCA_050731715.1 Candidatus Rokuibacteriota bacterium | reverse complement strand
GGAGCAGCCGCAGGATCTGGGCGTACTCCTCCAGCATGTCCTCGCGGGGGCCGATCGATGGGAACGCGTAACCGTAGGCCTTCGCCTCGATGTCGTGCCAGCCGGCGCCCAGGCCGCAGTCGACCCGGCCGTTCGAGAGGTGGTCGATGGTGGTGAGCGACTTGGCCAGGAGCGCAGGGTTGCGGTACGCCACGCAGTACACGCCGCTGCCCAGCCGGACCCGGGTCGTGTCCATGGCCGCCGCGGTCAGCGTGGTGATCGCCTCGTAGCAGTCCATGTCCCCGCCGCGCGGTGGCGACTCCTGGAAGTGGTCGGAGACGGAGAACCAGTCGAAGCCCCTGGCGTCGGCGAACTTCCACAGCTTGCGCATCTCGGCGAGGGGACCGGCCATGTGGCCGATGTGGATGCCGAAGTTCATGTCGTTCTCCTCACAGCTGCTCGGCGTGCGCAGCGGGAAGCCGCCGGCCCTGGCGGATCACCTGACGCGTCCGGAAGCGACGGCTGGCCTTCACCTCGTTGCCCGCGCCATCCACGTAGGTGAAGTGACCGTCCTCGAGGTCCATGATCACGGCGTCGCCGGCCATCCCGGGCGCCAGCGATCCCAGCTCTGCGGACTTGCCGATGGCGACGGCCGCGCGGCTCGTGACGGAGGCCACCACCTCGTCGAGGGGCATGCCGAGGGCGAGGAACTTCGACATGATGGCCCGGAGGTTGTAGACGATCCGTCCGGGCGGTGGGGTGTGCAGGTCGGTGCTGATGGTCGTGGGCGGCAACCCCTCGGCGATGGCCCGGCGGGCCACGTTCACGTCGCAGTGGATAGAGGCGTGGCCCACGTCGAGCACCACGCCACGCTCCCGGGCCGCGCGAACCGCGCGGCGCACGCGGCCGTCGGGGCCGATGACCTGCTCGGCATTGCCGTTGAAGATGTGGGTTGCGATGTCGCCCCCGCGGAGCTGCTCGAGGATCTCGTCGAGCGGGATCGGCGTGTCGGAGACGTGCACCATGAGGGGGACGCGGGCCAGATCAGCCGCCTGCCGCCCTCGCCGCAGCGCCTCGCGCGCATTGGGCTGGTCGCCCTGGCCGGTGGCGCCGTGGGCGATGCGCACCTTGATGCCGAGGACCAGGGCCGGGTTCTCGGCCACGGTCCGCGCCGCCTCCTCGACCTGGGCGAACTTGATCTCGGCGAGCTCGGGCATGACCCGGTTGATCGTGAGCCCGGTCGCGCTGATGTGCAGGAAGGCGTAGACGCGCGTCTGATAGGTCGGGATCACGTAGTCGCGGAGCCCGCGCAGGGTCATCCAGCCCGCGCTTCCGGCGTCCACCACAGTGGTGACGCCGTTGGCGAGCGACGTCTGGTCGGCGTGGCGGCCGGTCGCCAGGCCGTGATAGACGTGGGTGTGGATGTCGATGAGCCCGGGCGTGAGGAGCGCGCCCGTAGCATCGATCACTTCGGTGGCGTCGCCCGTGAGCCTCTCGGCTACGGCCGCCACCTTGCCCTCGCTGAAGGCGACGTCCTGCCTGGCCGAGATGGACCGAGCCGGGTCGACGAGCGTTCCACCGCGAACCAGCAGATCCCAGGCTGCTGCCATCTCGTTCTCTCCTTGGCCGCGGTCATCATACTCGGTCGCCGGTGATTTGCGCTTGACAGCTTTCTGTGACCGCAGGGGCCGCGCGTCGGCGGCACCTTGTGGATGCTGACCCAGCGGGCAGCATTGGCCAGGCGAGGAGCGTCCGGACGCGAGAGCCTGAAAAACGGCTCTCGTCCTCTGATCGCCTGTTCTGGCGGCTCCCAGGTAGGTGCGAAAACAGGGTGTAGAGTCCCCAGCAGAAAAGGGGGCTCGCCATGGAGATCCAACCGCTCACCGTGCTTCCCACTCACGTTGTCGTCGCGGAGCTCGACCGGTTGGGTGATGAAATCGCCGAGCTGTCGGCCCACCTCGACGCGGCCACCGCGCGCCTGCTCGACCTGATCCGAGAATTCGACGGTCGCGGGGGCTGGAACACCGGGTTCCGCTCGTGCGCCGACTGGCTGAGCTGGCGGGTGGGGCTCGATCTGGGGGCGGCCCGCGAGCGGGTGCGAGTAGCGCGCGCCCTGGGGACGCTGCCACTCCTCGCTCAGGCCCTGGCCCGTGGCGAGCTCTCCTACGCCAAGGTCCGGGCCCTGACCCGCGTGGCGACGCTGGAGACCGAGGAGCGCCTGCTGGCGGTGGGACGGGCGGGCACGGCCGCCCATGTCGAGCGGATCGTGCGGGGCTGGCGGCGGGTGGACCGGCAGGTGGAGGCCCGAGAGACCGCCCGGCGGCACAAGAGCCGCGCGCTGCAGGTGTATCAGGACGAGGACGGCATGGTGATCGTCCGGGGGCAGCTGGAGCCGGAGGCCGGAGCCC
>JBOHPM010000578.1:0-2400 GCA_050731715.1 Candidatus Rokuibacteriota bacterium | reverse complement strand
AACGAGCGGCTCGTCGACGGACTCCGCGAAGGCCTGGAGCTGGTCGGTGGCGATTTCACGATCCGCTTCGCCAATCGCTGGATGCTCCACCAGTTCGGACCGCTGCCCGGCCGGCGCTGCTACGAGGTCCTGACGGCCGACGGCCAGCCGTGTCCAGGATGCCCGCTGGAGCGACGGGACACCCTGGAGGGGCCGGTCCGTCTGGAGATCGCCGGGGTGGGCGGGCGACGCTTCCTGCTGAGCTGCTCGCCGGTACGGCAGCCGGACGGCGAGACCCTGCTGCTCGAGCTCGTGGCCGACGTGACCGAGCAGGTGCGTATGCGAGAGCGACTGCAGCAGGTCGAGCGGCTCGCCGCCACCGGGGAGCTCGCCGCCGGGGTGGCCCACGAGATTCGCAATCCCCTCGCCGCCATCGTCAACGCCACGACCCTGCTCGGGGACCGCGACGGCCTCAACGAGGAGGAGTACGCGGGCACGCTGGATGCCGTCCGCACGGAGGCCCGCCGGCTCAACCGCATCCTCTCGCAGTTCCTGCTCTTCGCCCGCCCGCCGGCGCCGGAGTGCCGCCCGGCGGACGTCGCGGAGGTGGTAGGCCGGGTGGCTGCCCTGATCGGCGAGGATCCCGCTCGCGCCGCCGCAGTCGAGCTCGAGGTGCGCATCGACCGCTCGCTGCCGCGGTTCCTCTTCGACCCCGATCAGTTGACCCAGGTGCTCTGGAACATCGCCCTCAACGGGGTCGAGGCCATGGAGGGCCGGGGGCGACTGCGCGTCGACGTCGAGCGCGTGGACGGCCATGTGGTCATCTCCGTCGCCGACACCGGCTGCGGCATTCCTCCGGAGGATCGCGCCCGGGTGTTCGACCCGTTCTACTCCCGCAAGCCGGCCGGCTCCGGGCTGGGTCTGACCATCGCGCAGCGCATCGTCGCCGCGCACGGTGGGCGAATGGATCTGGACTCCACGCCCGGCCAGGGAACGCGCGTGACCATCGCGCTGCCCTTCACGGTGGCCGCACCATGACGACGATTCTCATCGTCGACGACGAACCGGCGGCCCGCTTGACGATGACCTTGCTGCTCCGCCGGCGGGGGCATCGAGTGCTCCAGGCCCAGGGCGCTCTGGCCGCCGTCAAGGCGCTGGGCGAGGAGATGGTCGACCTCGTCATCACCGATCTCCGCATGCCGGACGGGAGCGGTCTCGACGTCCTGCGGGCGGCGAAGGCCAACGCGCCGGACGCCAGCGTCATCCTGCTCACCGCCTACGCTGGATGGGAATCGGCCAAAGAGGCCATCCAGCTCGGCGCGCTCGATTACTTCGAGAAGGGGCGCGACCCCGACGAGCTCCTGCACCGGATCGACAAGGCCCTGGAGGAGAAGGCCCTCCGCCGGGAAAACGAAAATCTCCGTCAGCAGATCCAGGACCGCTACGGCCTGCCCGGCATCATCGCCCATTCCGCCGAGATGCGCTCCGTCCTCGATCTCGTCGCCCGGGTAGCGCCCACCGACGCCACCGTGCTCGTCCGCGGAGAGTCCGGCACGGGCAAGGAGCTGATCGCCAAGGCCATCCACCATGCCAGCCTGCGCGCCCGGGGGCCCTTCGTGACGGTGAATTGCGGCGCGGTGCCCGAGACGTTGCTGGAGTCCGAGCTGTTCGGGCACGTGAAAGGGGCCTTCACCGGCGCGATCTCCGCCAAGAAGGGGCTCTTCGAGGAAGCGCATCAGGGCACGCTCTTTCTCGACGAGATCGGCGAGATGACGCCGAGCCTTCAGGTCAAGGTCCTGCGCGCGCTGCAGGACGGTGAGATCCGGGCCGTGGGCTCCACCCAGCCCAGCACCGTCGACGTCCGGGTGCTGACCGCGACCCACCGGGACCTCGAGCAGATGATTCAGCAGGGAGCGTTCCGCGAAGATCTCTTCTACCGCTTGAACGTCATCGCCCTCGTGTTGACCCCACTGCGGGACCGCCGCGAGGACATTCCGATGCTGGCCGAGCACTTCCTCGACCGTCACGGCAGCAAGCTGGGCCGTCAGCTCCGGCTCGGCTCGGATGCCCTCGACCGCCTGCTGGCCTATCCGTGGCCGGGGAACGTGCGCGAGCTCGAGAACGCCATGGAACGCTCGGCCATCCTGAGCCGCACGGACACCGTAGGCCCCGACGACTTGCCCCCCCACGTCGCGGCGGGCACGACGCTGGGCCGCGCGCCCGCGCTTCCTCCCCAGCAGACGCTGTCCGAGCTGGAGCGGGTCCACGTGCTCCAGACCCTCGAGCGATGCGGCTGGAACCACTCCCGCACTGCTGAGGCCCTCGGCATCGGCCGCACCACGCTCTGGAGGAAGCTGAAAGAGTACGGGCTCGAACGCTTCCCGGCAGGGTAATGGAAGCGCCGCGGGCGGAGAGGCGATT
>JBOHPM010000577.1:0-2402 GCA_050731715.1 Candidatus Rokuibacteriota bacterium | reverse complement strand
GTCGAGCCGGCAACGGTGAGCTACGTGAAGACGCGGGCCCTCGACGGGCCGCTGGCCGTGCCCGGCGGCGAAGGCTTCGGGCTCGGCTACTTCCTGCTCGCGGTCGAGGATGTTCTGGAGGACGCCGCGGCGGCGTGGGAAGGCGGCATGACGATCACCGCGGGTATCCAGTATCGCCCGGTGCCTTCGCTCGACGAGCCCTGGGCGCGCGCTACGCTGGCCGCGCTCGCCTCGCCCCGCGCCAGGGCCTGAATCGGAGGGGGCCTCGACTCAGTTCCGGGGCGACTCCTCGCGCTCGTCGGCGTCGCGATAGCGGCCGACGGTCACCTCGACGTCGGTCGAGCGACCCTCGCGCCAGACCGTCACCCGGATCCGCTTGCCCACCGGCGACGACGCCACCAGGCGCTGCAGGTCCCGCGGGCCGTCCAGGAAGGTGCCGTCGAGGGCGAGAATGACGTCGTTGGCGCGAACGCCGCCGCGGTCGGCGGGCTCGCCGGGCATGACCGAGCGGATCAGGACGCCCCGCGCCTCCCGCAGCTGGAGGCGCTCGAGGTCGTCCTCCCCGATCTCGGTGATGGCCACACCCAGCCAGCCCCACTCGATCCGGCCCGTGGCCAGCAGCGAGGGCAGCAGCATCTGCACGAGGTTGGAGGGGATGGCGAAGCCGATCGAGCCATTCCGCGCGGCCATGCTGTTGACCCCGACGACCTCGCCAGCCATGTTGATCAGGGGACCGCCGGAGTTGCCCGGATTAATGGCGGCGTCGGTCTGGATGAAGTCGAAGCCCGGCGCGGCGACCGTGAGCGGCGAGCCCTTGCGGCTCACGATCCCGAACGACACGCTGTGCTCGAGGCCGAAGGGGTGGCCCAGCGCCAGCACGAACTCGCCGACCCGCAGCCGGTTGGAGTCGCCGAAATTGAGGGTTGGCAGGTTGCGGACCCCTTCGATGCGGAGCAGGGCCAGGTCCACCCGGTTGTCACGCCCGATCACCTTGGCCGGGAACCGGCGGCCGTCGAAGAGGCGTACCTGGGCCGTCGCCACACCCTCGACGACGTGGGCGTTCGTCACGATCACGCCATCGGGCTCGACGACGAACCCGGAGCCCTGGCTGCGGCGAGGCTCGTCCAGATCCTTCGGCTCCTCCTTCGTGCCCTCGCGCCGTACCCGCACGTGCACGAGCGCCGGCTTGAGCCGCTCGGCCAGTCCGGCCAGCAGGTCATTGAAGCGGGCCAGCTCCGGCGCCACTGACGCCGGCGACGCGCTGCCGGCGCCGAGCGAGCCGGCGCAACCGGCGAGCAGGGAGGCGGCGAGCAGCGTGACGAGGGACCTACGCAGGGACGAGCGTCGTATCCGTTGCATCCGGGTTCCTCCTTACTCGGCGAACCCGGATTATACAACCTCAGGGACCCGGGCGGGCGTCCGGTTCAGGCCGAACACCGGCCGGGATCAGAATGCAGGGCCCGATTGTCACCGGACAGGCGGAAAGTGGCGGAGTGTGAACCTCCTGGTCATTGATTCGCCGCTCCCAATGCCCGGGGACGTGCACCAAACCGTCAGAACCGGCGACGTAGCGATCGGGCACCCAGATCCGCTCGGGGGGCGCCACCTTCGGCGCCGGCACCGCCGGGAGCGGACGCGTGGCCGCGCGGTTCACCTGGTTGATGGCCCGCGAGCCCGCAGTCGTCGAGGGTTGAAACGTGAGGCCACCCCACAGCAACACCAGGGTGGCGACGATGCGGACGGCAGGAGTGGCGATCGTCGCCGGTCGCATGACCCGATTATCTCGCATGGTGCAACGGCCCGCCAGCCGGTCCAGCGTATTGCCTTTCGAGCGCCGGCTCCGCCGGCGCACTCCGCTCCGAAGCCCCCCCGAGGAGACTAGCGGCTCACTTCGCCGACCAGGTGTCCGAGCTCGGGGATCAGCAGTCTTTCTAGAGCGAGACGGCAGGCGTTGGGCGAGCCGGGCAGTGAGGCGACGATGCGCCGGTGCACCACGCCGAGCTGGGCGCGGGACAGCATGGCCGCGGGGCCGATCTCGGCATAGGAGAGCGCGCGGAACAGCTCGCCGAAGCCGGGCAGACGCTTGTCGAGCAGCGCATCCACCGCCTCGTAGGTCGAATCCCGCGAGGTGATGCCCGTCCCGCCCGTCATCAGAATCACTTGCACGCCGGGATCGGCCGCGGCCTGTCGGACGATCCGGGTGACCTCGGACGGCTCGTCCCGCACGATGCCGGCACCGGCCACGCGGTGGCCGGCCGCCTCCAGGAGCTCACGGATCACCTTGCCGCTTGAATCCGTCTCGGCCGTCTTCGTGTCCGAGATCGTGAGGACGAAGCACCCCACCGAGCCAGGCGCATAGGCCTTGTGGGCCTCCGGCGTGCTCGAGGATGCCGGCTTCACCG
>JBOHPM010000576.1:0-2404 GCA_050731715.1 Candidatus Rokuibacteriota bacterium | reverse complement strand
GGTCACCTGCCACTTCTACCTGACCTGCCACGCCTGCGCCTACTGCCGCAGCGGGCGCGAGACGCTGTGCACGGCGTTCCGCGGCAACGTGGGGATGGCGTGCGACGGCGGCTACGCCGAGTATATGACGATTCCCGCCGCCAACCTGGTGCGGATCCCCGACGGCGTGTCCGACGTGGAAGCGGCCATCGCCGCCGACGCCATCTGCACGCCGTACCACGCGTGCCGCGAAGAGGCGCGCGTGGGCCCCGGCGATCGCGTCCTCGTCATCGGGGCGGGCGGTGGCGTGGGCATCCACATGGTGCAGATGGCCAAGCTGTGCGGCGGATGGGTGATCGGCGTCGACGTCTCCGACGCCAAGCTGGAGATGGCCAGGAGCCTGGGCGCCGACGCCGTCATCGACCCCCGGCGCGGCCCCCTGAGCCAGCAGGTGATGGCCCTGACCGACAGTCGCGGGGTGGACGCCGCCATCGACACGGTAGGCTCCACCGAGACCCTGGAGGGCTCGCTCGCCTCGCTGGCCCGCGCCGGGCGCCTGGTCATCATCGGACATCGCCCGCGCGAGGTCTTCGGCGTCGACGCCACCTTCCGCGTCGATCCCGCGCTGGTCCTCAACCGCATGCTGGAGATCCACGGCTCCCGGTACGTGACGCTGGCCGAGATCGGCCAGACCCTCGAGCTCCTCCGCCAGGGCCGCATCAAGGCCGTGGTGACCCGCACCTTCCCGCTGGAGGGTGCCGAAGAGGCCCACGAGCTCCTGCGCCGGAACATCCTCGTCGGGCGGGCCGCGCTCGTGCTGCCGGGTGGCTGATGCTCGAGGTCCAGGACATCCACACCTACTACGGCGACAGCTACGTGCTGCAGGGGGTCTCGCTCCGTCTCCAGCGGGGGCAGGTCATCGGGATCCTCGGCCGCAACGGCATGGGCAAGACGACGCTGATCCGTTCCATCGTGGGCTTCACACCCCCGCGGCAGGGCCGCATCGTCTTCAAGGACCAGGACGTGACGGGCTGGGCGTCCAACCGCGTGGTGGCCCTGGGCCTGGGCCTGGTGCCCCAGGGCCGTCGGGTCTTCCCCTCGCTCACCGTGCTGGAGAACCTGAGCGTGGCTGCCCGCGAGCGCGGCGACGGCGGCCGCTGGTCGGTGGCGCGGGTGATGGAGCTGTTTCCCCGGTTGAACGAGCGGCAGGCGAACCGCGCCGGCAAGCTCTCCGGTGGCGAGCAACAGATGCTGGCCATCGCCCGCGCGCTCATGACCAACCCCGATCTGCTGGTCATGGACGAGCCGACGGAGGGGCTGGCGCCGCTCCTGGTGCGCGAGGTAGGGCGAGTGATCGAGAGCCTCAAGGCCTCGGGGCTGTCCATCCTGCTCGTCGAGCAGAACCTGCCCCTCGCGCTGCGTGTGTCCGATCACGTCCACGTGCTCTCGCGCGGCCGCATCGTCCACTCGGGGCCGCCCCAGGCCCTGTGGCAGAACGAGGAGATCAAGTCCCGTTATCTGGGGCTGGGAGGAGCGACGTCATGAAGCGGATCGCGATCATCGGCGTGGGACTGCTCGGCACGGCGGTCGCCTCCCGGCTGCTGGAAGCGGGGTTCGAGGTCGTCGGCTACGACACGCGTCCCGAGCAGGCGGCCGCCCTGGCGCCGCGGGGTCTCCGGCCCGCGCCCAGCCTGGCCGAGGCCGCGGACGGGGCCGACGTCGTCTTCACCATCCTGCCCTCGCTGGACGCGGTGGACGCCGCCGTCCGCGGCCCGGGCGGACTGCTGGAGACCACGCCCGCCACGACGACGATCGCGCAGATGAGCACGATCTCTCCGCCGCTGACCCGCGCCCTGGGGGCTGCCGCGGCCCAGCGTGGCATCGCCTTTCTCGACACGCCGATGAGCGGCACCAGCGCGATGGTGGCCCGGGGGGACTGCACCATCTTCGTGGCCGGCGACCGCGCCCGGGCCGACGCGTGCAAGCCGGTGTTCGAGGCCATCGCCCGCAAGACCCTCTACGTGGGCGCCACCGGCCTGGCCACGCTCGCCAAGCTGGCGACCAATCTCCTGGTCGGCCTCAACACGGCGGCGGTGGCCGAGGCCCTGGTGCTGGGGGCCAAAGGGGGCCTGCACCCGGCCCAGCTGCTCGACATCCTCAAGGAGAGCGCGGCCGGCTCCCGCATGCTCGAAATCCGCGGCCCCTTGATGGTCAGCCGTCGGTTCGATGCCCAGATGAAGGCCGAGCTGTTCCTCAAGGACTTCAAGCTCATGCTCGAGGAGGGGGTGCGCGTGGGCGCCCCCCTGCCGCTCACGAGCCTGACCGAGCAGCTCACCGTGGCCACGGTGGCCGCCGGGCACGGCGGCGAGGACATCGCGGCCATCATCACCACGCTGGAGCGTTTGGCCGGCATCGGGCGCTGACG
>JBOHPM010000575.1:0-2421 GCA_050731715.1 Candidatus Rokuibacteriota bacterium | reverse complement strand
CAGGAGCGTGACCAGCTCCGAGGGCGCCCGCCTAGGCCTTGAGGCGCAGCACGTTGTAGGCCGGCACCGGCTTGAGGAACCCCTTGAGGGGTAGCTCGCCGACCGGCTCCCCCTCCGCGACCTCTTCGACCGCGCTGAGCACCCGCTGGGAGACGAGGATCTGCCCGGGCCGGGCCTCCCCGCACAGCCGGGAGGCCATATTCGTGACCGTCCCGATCGCCCCGTAGTCGAGACGGCCCTCGAAGCCGATGGCGCCGATGGTGGCGTAGCCTTGGGCGATGCCGACGCCGAAGTCGAGGTCGAAGCCGCGCTTGCGCCACATGACGCTGAGCCCAGAGACACGCTCGCGCATGGCCAGCGCCATCCGGACGGCCCGCTCGGCGGGATCGGGCACGGGCATGGGGTCGTTGAAGAAGACCATCATCCCGTCGCCGGTAAAGCGCTCGAGCGTGCCCTCGTGCTCGAGGATCAGCCGTCCCATCTCGGCGTGGTATTCACGAAGGACCCCCATCACCTCCTCCGGCTCCGCCGTCTCGGCAAAGGCGGTGAACCCGCGAAGGTCGAGGAAGACCACGGTGACCTCGCGCCGGTGGCTCTTGAGGGGATCCTCGGTCCCCCCGGACACGATGATCTCGGCCAGCTGCGGCGAGAAGAACCGCTTGAGCCGCCCGAGCCGCTCGAGCTGCGCGACCTGCTCGCCCACCCGGGATTCCAGCGTCCGGTTCAGAGCCTCGAGCTCATCGTAGAGCCGCTTGATGCGCAGAAGCGAGCGCACCCGGGCCAGCAGCTCGGGCTGATTGATCGGCTTGGTGAGAAAATCGTCGGCACCGGCCTCCAGCCCTTTGACCCGCTCCTGCGCGGGATCGAGCGCCGTCACCATGATGACGGGCAGGATCGCGGTGGCCGGGTTCTCGCGGATCTTGCGGCACACCTCGTAGCCGCTCATCTGGGGCATGACGACGTCGAGGAGGACCAGGTCGGGGCACTCCTTTTCCACGAGGGCGAGCGCCTCGGGCCCGGCGGCGGCCGTGGTCACCGCGTAGCCGCGGGCGCCCAGGAGGTCGGCCAGCAGCTTGACGTTGTGCGGGGTATCGTCGACGACGAGGATCTTGGCCGGCGCCGTCATGGCCGCTCCAGGAGGTGGCGGACGGCCTCCAGGAATTCCTTCATCCGGATGGGCTTGGTCTCGTAGGCGTCGAACCCGGCCGCCATGATCTTCTGGCGGTCATGGGTCATGGCCGAGGCAGTGACGGCCATCACCGGGATCCCACGGGTGACCGGATCCTCCCGCAGGCGTCCCAGCGCGGTGATGCCGTCCATCCCGGGGAGCTGGATGTCCATGAGGATGAGGGCCGGCCCCCGCTCGCGGGCCAGCCGCAGGCCCTCCTCGGCCGTTTCCGACTCGATGGTCTGGTAACCCTTGAACTGCAGGACGTCGCGCACCAGTCGACGGTTACGCTCGTTGTCCTCGACGATCAGGATCAGCTCACCGGCCATGCCCGCTCCGGAAGGGTGAAGGTGAAAGTCGATCCCCGGCCGACCTCGCTGACGACCCAGATACGGCCCCCGTGCAGCTCGACGAACTTCCGGGCCAGGGTCAGCCCCAGGCCGGTGCCCTCGCGCTTGCGGGCGGTGTCGCTACCGACCTGGCGGAACTCCTCGAAGACGGCCGCCTGGTCCTCGGCGGCGATGCCGATGCCGGCGTCGCTCACCGCGATCTCCACCGCCCCGGCCACCGGCGCCGTCCGCACCGCCACCCAGCCGCCCTCGGGAGTGAACTTGACCGCGTTGGACAGTAAATTCAGGAGGACCTGGCGGATTTTCCGCTCGTCGGCCACCACCGGGCCCACCCGCTCGTCCATGGCCACCTCCAACCGGAGCCCGTGGCGCGTGGCCCGCTCGCGGACCAGGGCCAGGGTGCTCTCCAGGGCCAGCGGCAGATCGAACCGGGTCAGGTCGAGCTCCATGTGACCAGCCTCGACCTTGGAGAGGTCGAGGATGTCGTTGATGAGGGCGAGCAGATGGCGCCCGGAGGCGATGATGTCGTCGACGTATTCGGCCTGCTTGTCGTTGAGGTCACCGAACATCCGCTCCTGGAGCACTTCGGAAAACCCGATGATGGCGTTCAGCGGCGTGCGTAGCTCGTGCGACATGCTGGCCAGGAACTCCGACTTGTGGCGGCTGGCCGTCTCCAGCTCCCGGTAGAGCCGGCCCAGCTCGTCGTTCATCCGATTGAGGTTGGTGGCCAGCGTGCCCAGCTCGTCCCGGTTGACCACCTGGACCTGCTGGCCGAAGTCGCCGGACGCGATCTCCCCGAGCCGGTCGTTCATGCGCTGCACGGGGCCGATCACGGACCACGAGATGGCATAGCCCAGAATCAGGGCCAGGACGATGGCGCCCAGGACGAAGCCGACGACGACC
>JBOHPM010000574.1:0-2421 GCA_050731715.1 Candidatus Rokuibacteriota bacterium | reverse complement strand
GCACCCGCAGCTTGAACATGAATCGATCGAGCTGGGCTTCGGGCAGAGGGTAGGTGCCCTCCATCTCGATGGGGTTCTGCGTGGCCAGGACGAAGAACGGAATCGGCAGGGGGCGGGAGGCGCCGCCCACCGTGACGTGGCCTTCCTGCATGCCCTCGAGCAGGGCCGACTGGGTCTTGGGCGTGGCCCGGTTGATCTCGTCGGCCAACAGAATGTGGGCGAAGATCGGCCCGTGCTGGAACTCGAAGTGCTTTCGGCCCGAGGCGTCCTCCACGATGATGTTCGTGCCGATGATGTCGGCAGGCATGAGGTCTGGCGTGAACTGAATGCGCGAGAAGGACAGCTCCAGGCCTTCGGCCAGAGTCTTGATGAGCAGCGTCTTGCCGAGGCCCGGGACGCCCTCCAGGAGCAGGTGGCCGCCGGCGAACATCCCGATGAGAACGTGGTCGATGATCTCACGCTGCCCGACGATCACCTTCTCGACCTCGGTCCGCAGCGCGCCGAAGCCGGCGACGAACTCCTGGACCCTGGCCTCTTGCGTCATCGACCCCTCCCCCGCTCCGGGTCCGCGACCCCCCGCCCCGGCCTCTCGATCTGACCTGATTCTATCGTCACAAGCAAGGCGGCCGCTCAAAAGAAGCGGCGGGCCCAGCCTGACCCTGCGCTCACCTCTGCGGGACCGGCACGAGCCGGCGATAGACGTCGAGGTAGCCGCCGATCTCGCGCGCCGGCGGATAGAGCGCGGTCATCCGCGCGCGCCCGGCCGCGCCCAACCGCGCCCGGAGCGCGGGATCCGCCACGAGACGCTCGGCTTGCGCCTCCAACTCGCGCTCCCCTTGGAACAGAAGACCGGTCACGCCATCCTCGATCAGCGAGCGGTTGCCTTCGATGTCAGCCGCCAGCACGGCTCGACCGGCGGCCAGGGCCTCCAGGACCGAATTGGCCATGCCCCCCTCGGAGATCGAGCAGTTCAGCACGACGTCGGCCTGCCCGAGCAGTGAGGCCATCTGGGCGTGGGGCACGGTGCCCCCATGGCGCGCCCACGGCCGGCCCGCGAGCGCCGCGTGCAGGGCCTCGCCCTCGCTGGCGTCGAGAACCGGCCCCGCATAGAGAAGCCGCAGGTCGGGGCGTCGCGCGACCAGTCGGCCCAGAGGGACCAGCGGCAGCCGCGGGCGCTTCACCGGGCGGAGACCGCCGGGGAACAGAAAGAGCGTCCGGCCCGCGGGCAGCGGCCAGCGGGTAGCGAGGTCGAAGGACTCACCCGCGGAGAGCGCCGCGGCCTGGGGGACCGTGATCAGGCGCGCCTGGAGATCGGCCAGCGTGGCGGCGATGCGCTCGCCAATCGAACCGTGGAACACCACGATTGCCGCAGCCCCCTCCAGCACCCGGCGCATCACCGCGGCGCGCTCCGGATCGAAGAGGTCGTGATTGGCGTCGGTTCCCGTCAGCGTCACGACCAGGGGCAACTCCATGCGGCGGGCCAGGCGCAGCGCCAGAGGGCCGGCCCGATAGGCGTTGAAGGCATGGATGACGCAGGGCCGGTCCGCCTGCACCGCGGCCTCGATCGCCGCTTCGGGCGTGGCCGACAGGTCCCATACCGAAACCTCGAGGCCACGCTTGCGCAGCCCCCGGGCCACCCGCTCTACGGTCACGGCATTGCCGCGGACCGACGGAAAGGCGAACGGCGTGAGCACGGCGATCCGCGACGCCATTATCTCCCGAAAGGATACGTGGATCCCCCGCGCCCGTCCAGGCGCCGGACAGCCCAAAGAATCCCCCCTGCCGGCTCCGGCATCTCGATACAATGCATGGTGATGTCAGGTACCGGGGAGTCTTCAGAGCCAGCCGGGGCCGCGCCCTCCGAGATCGAGTGTCGACAGATCGCGGAGCTGCTGGCGGACTATCTCGACGGCTCCCTGCCCAGCCGGACCGCCGAGCTGCTCGAGTGGCACATCGACGGCTGTCCCCCCTGCGTCGCCTTCCTGAACACCTACCGCGGCACCATCCGGGCGACCCGCAGCTTGCGGAGCGTGGAGGTCCCAGCCGAGCTGAAGCAGCGGATGCTGGCGTTTTTGCGGACCCAGGACCAGTCCCGGTAGCCCTCCGGCCCTTCTCCTCGGATCGAATCTGACGATGGATCGAGCCGAAGCCGATCCGTATTTCCGATTGGCATGTCCCGGGAATCGACGCATCATGTGGGCTCGGCCAAAGGGCTGGACCGATTCGCCGCGTACCGCTCGCGCAGGGTCAAAGGAGCTCACCCGTGAACAGACGAACCTTCCTCAAGACGACGACGGCGTTGTCGAGCCTGGCGACGTTTTCGGGGTTGCCGGCCTTCGGCTCCCGGACGGACGCTGACGAAAAGAAGTTCGACCCTCGTCCCGGCACCTGGCGAACCTTCGAAATCACGAACCGGATCGA
>JBOHPM010000573.1:0-2425 GCA_050731715.1 Candidatus Rokuibacteriota bacterium | reverse complement strand
GGGGTCAGGCCCGTCGGCCACGGCGCGGTCGTGCTGGCCATCGGTGCGCTGCTGCCGGTGGCGGTGATGGTCGCGGTGGGGCTGGCCACGCCCGGGGTGGCGCCGTGGACACCCGTCATCGCCGAGGGCCAGAGCCTGAGCGCCGGGCTCGGCCTGGGCCTGGCCGTCGTGATGTGGAACTACTCGGGATGGGACACGCCTTCGACGTGCCTCGGCGAGACCCGGGCACCCGAGCAGGCTTTCCGGCGGGCCTTGCTCCTGGCCCTGCCGGTCATCGCCGCCGCCTACCTGCTGCCGATGGCGGTCGCGCTGTCCAGCGGCGGGCTGGCCTGGTCTGAGTGGACGACGGGCGTGCTGCCCCGCATCGCCGAGGCCATGGGCGGGCCCTGGCTGGGCCACGCGGTGGCGGCCGGGGCCGTGCTGAGCACGGCCGGCCTCTTTCTGTCCTTGCTCCTCACGAACTCGCGGCTGCCCTACGTGCTGGCCCGCGACGGCAATATGCCTCCCGCGCTGGGCCGGGTTCACCATCGGTTCGGCACGCCGTGGGTCGCCGTCACGGCCTCGTCGACGATCTACGCGCTCTTCGCCGTGTTCTCGTTCAAGGATCTGATCGTCCTCAACGTCTGGCTCTACTCGCTCAGCCTGATGGTGGAGTTGGCCGCCTTCCTCTGGTTGCGCCGGGTCGCGCCTGACTTGCCGCGGCCCTGGCGGGTGCCGGGCGGGTGGGGAGCGGCCTTCGTCGTGGCCGGGCTGCCGGGGCTCTTCGTGGTGGCCGCCATGGCGACGGCCGGCTGGATGAACACGGCCGCCGGCGTGGCCGCGGCCCTCACCGGGCCCCTGGCGTGGGTCGGCTTGCGCCGCGGCCGCCCGTCGGATGTGGCCGCTGATGCCCGGAGAGTCGAGTACCCTGGGGGGCGGGAGGACCGGCAATGAGCGGGGTGGTCACCTGCGCCGTCTATGCCGGCGGTTGCCGCGTCGCCGACATCTCGCTGGACGACATCAGCGAGGTCCTGAAGCAGGACGACGAGCGGTTCATCTGGATCGGGCTGCACGGGCCGGATGAGCCGCTGCTCCGGAAGGTACAGGCCGAGTTCGGGCTGCACGATCTCGCCATCGAGGACGCGCTGCGGGCCCACCAGCGCCCCAAGCTCGAGCTCTATGACGGCTCCCTGTTCGTGGTGCTGCGCACGGTCCGCATGGAGCCGGACCGGCCGCTCGAGACCGGCGAGACGCACATCTTCGTGGGGTCCCGGTACGTCATCTCCGTACGCCACGGGTCGTCCCTCTCCTACTCCGCCGTCCGCGCCCGCTGCGAAGCCAACCCGCAACTGCTGGCCCTGGGACCCGGCTTCGTCCTCTACGCCCTGATGGACTTCATCGTCGACCAGTACTTTCCGGTCGTGGAGGCGCTGGAGAGCCAGCTGGAGAGCCTCGAGGAGGAGATCTTCGAGGAGCGCTTCGATCGGACCACCACCACCCGGATCTACCGGCTCAAGCGTGACCTGCTCGAGCTCAAGCACGCGGCCTCGCCGCTGGTCGACATCGGCAACCGGCTGATGCGCTTCGATCTGGCCCTGATCCCCGAGACCACCCGGCCGTACTTCCGCGATGTCTACGACCACGTCGGGCGCATCAACGAGATGCTCGACACGCTGCGCGAGCTCCTGACCACGGCGCTGGAGGCCAACCTCTCGCTCATCTCGGTTTCTCAGGCGGATGTGGTCAAGCGGCTCACGAGCTGGGGCGCCATCATTGCCGTCCCCACCCTGATCGCCAGCGTGTACGGCATGAACTTTCGCGTCATGCCCGAGCTGAGCTGGTGGTTCGGCTATCCGTTCGCGCTGGGCCTCATGCTGAGCGCCTGCGGCTTCCTCTTCTATCGCTTCAAGCGCGCCGGCTGGCTTTAGCCTCAGGGGTGAGCCAGCGACTGCCGTCGCACCGCGCGTGAACGGGGAGGTGTGGAGGGGGCGCGCCTCGTGCCCCCTCCAAGCTAGAGATTGTCGTCGATGACGGCGGCCAGGCAGGCCAGGGTGCCAAGGGAGTAGACGTAGGTCCGCCAGCCGATCGCGATCCCGTCCGGGGGCTCGCCCGCTCTCGGTTCGGGATAGATGGTGACGCTCACATTCGGCCCGCTGCCGCTACAGCCGCCGGCGCAGGCCTCGCGCACGCGGACGCGGTCGCTCAAGCGGCGCGCCTGTACCATCTCGTCGAGGCGCTGGCGGATCGCCCGGGCGTTCATCGGCACCGCGCGTCGGCCCGGCCTCAGGGGCAGGCTGACGAGCCCGGCCTCCAGCGGGCACACGTTGATGACGAGCCGTCGCGACCCGCCGCGCTTCCGCGGCCGCCGCGTCATGTCCCGCGTCCCTGACCCGCCCGACGTCCGGCCGACGGGCGCGGGCGCTCGTGGGCTGCCCGGTGTCCGGCC
>JBOHPM010000572.1:0-2429 GCA_050731715.1 Candidatus Rokuibacteriota bacterium | reverse complement strand
AGTCGCGGGCCAGGTCCCGGCAGGCGGTGAGGAACTCGTCGCTGCAGTGCAGCGGGATCGTCGGCCCCAGCGCCGGCCGCACGCTCGCGCGGTCGAAGGGCCACGACTTGAGAATCTCCCGGCAGGCGTCCACGCTGGCCGGCCAGGGCGCCGTGCGGATCTTCTCGACCTGGCGGCGGGCCGCCTCGGGGAGCGAGTCTTGCAGTCCGGGCAGAGCCTGCCATAGCGTTCGGTCGGCCATCATCGGCGCGACCACCGCGCGGATCCCCACGTCCCGATAGGCTCGGGCGGCGGCCTGGATGCCGTCCACCGTCGGCAGCGGGTACTCGACGTTGAGGTCGTAGCAGGCGGTGCAGCCCTTGCGTACCAGCTCGATGGCCGAGAGCTGCGCCGTCAGGTACTTGTCCTCGACGGTGCGGTTGCCGTTCACCGCGCCGGACACGGTCAGCAGCAGCTCCAGCGGTGCCCGATCGGGGACGAGCCCGCGGCTGAGCCCGCCGTGGCCGTGAGTATGGGCGTTGACGAGGCCGGGCAGGAGGAGGCGGTCGCGGGCGTCGAACGCTCGGGCGGCCGCGGGCGCGGCCAGGCCCGGCGGGCCGATCTCGCGGATGGTGTCGCCTTCGACAAGGACGTCGGCCGCCTCGGCCCGGCGGCGGGCGATGTCGAGGACGCGGCCGCCGCGGATGATGGTGCTGGTCATCGTGGTCATGGGTGGCTCGCCATGTAGTGTCCGATCGTGTGGAGGTCAGCATGCGCCCGTGGCGTCTCGTACACCAGCCGGCCCTCGAACATCACCACGATGCGGTCGGCCAGCTCCAGCAGCTCGTCGAGATCCTCACTGATCAGCAGCACGGCCGCCCCGGCATTGCGGACGGCCGCGATCCGGCTCCGGATCTCGGCGGTGGCGGCGATGTCCAGCCCCGCGCAGGGATTCTGGGCGATCAGCACGGCAACGTCGCCGGAGAGCTCGCGGGCCAACACCGTCCGCTGCACGTTGCCGCCGGACAGGGTCTCCAGCGGCGCGTCCGGCCCCGTGGTACGGATGCGAAACTGCTCGATGAGCGCGCGGGCCTGGGCCCGCAGGGCGGGCCGGCTGACCAGCCAGCCACCCCGCGCGTTGGCCTTCTCGTCGAAGTTGCGAAAGGCGAGGTTCTCGGCTACCGACATGCCTCGCACGCAGGCGTTGCGCAGCGGCTCCTCCATGAGCAGGAAAACCCGCCGCCGCCGCATCTCGGCGCGCGTCCGCCGGTAGACGGCGCCGGCGACACGGATCTCGCCGGCCTCCGGCTCGCGCTGGCCGGCCAGCACTTCGACGAGCTCGCGCTGGCCGTTGCCGGACACACCGGCCACGCCCACGATCTCGCCGCCGTGGACACGCAACGACACGCCGCGCACGGCGGTCAGCGCCTTGTCGTTCCGGGCCATCAGCTCGCTCAGCTCGAGGCCGGGCGCGGGCTGGGCGGGCGCCGTCGGGGGTGCCGGCTCGGGCATGCGGGCGGCGCCGAGCATCGTGTGGACGAGCTCGTCGCGGGTCAGGTCGCGGACGGGCCCGCCGCCCACCCGGCGCCCGGCCCGCAGCACGGTGACCTCGTCGGCGAAGGCCAGCACCTCGCGCAGCTTGTGGGTGATGATCACGACAGTCAAGCCCCCGGCCCGCGTCAGCTCCCGCATGACGCCGAGAATCTGGCCGGCCTCGTCGGGCGTCAGCACCGTGGTGGGCTCGTCGAGGATGATGACCCGGCGCCCCAGGAACAGCTGCTTGAGGATCTCGAGCTTTTGCTTCTGGCCGGCGGCCAGGGTAGCGACCGGCCGGTCGAGGTCGATCGCGAAGGGCATGCCGGCCTGGAAGGCCTCCAGCCGGGCCCGCACCCTGTCCCAGGGCACGACCGCCGGCAGGTCGTCGGCGCCGAGGATCAGGTTCTCGGCGGCCGTCATGCTGGGCACGAGCGTGAAGTGCTGGTAGACCATCCCCAGGCCGAGCTGATGGGCATGGCGCGGATTCCCGATGACGCGCTCCGTTCCATCGACCAGGACGCGCCCGGCATCCGCCTGGTGGTAGCCCATGAGGCACTTCACCAGGGTGCTCTTGCCCGCGCCGTTCTCGCCGAGGAGGGCGTGGAACGTGCCCGGCTCGAGCCGCCACGACACCGCGTCGAGCGCCACCAGATCGCCGAAGCGCTTGGTCATGGCGACGACCTCGATCTCTGGCGGGGGGGCCCCGACATGGCCCCCCCGACCCCCCAACGCTCGGAGCGACCCGGCAAAGCCGTGCCGCTCCTCGAAGACGCGCTCGCTCATCGGCTGATCGTCAGCTCGCTGGGCGCGCCGACCAGGGGGTGCCGGGGCGACGAGCTCCAGACCAGCAGGCTCAAGGTCAGCACGTAGGGCGCGGCGTTGAGCAGATAGTAGTGCGCGGTGATCCCCACCGA
>JBOHPM010000571.1:0-2430 GCA_050731715.1 Candidatus Rokuibacteriota bacterium | reverse complement strand
GGGGCGATCGGAAGCCCTCGGGTGGGGCGTGCAGCGTGGTGAAGGCAACGACCTCGCCCATGCCGGCCACCGTCGTCGGCGACATGGCCACCGGGTGGTGAGGGCAGAACGGCGCGGGCGGCGCCACAATCATCCGGCAGCGGGGACAGCGGGAGGCGGCGATCGTCTCGATCATTCTACCGGGGGCCGCGTGCCCGGATCGGACCGAGGGTGGCCTGCCTCAGGAGCGGCGCGACTCTGTTGTACCGGGGGCCGCGTGCCCGGATCGGGCCGAGGGTGGCCTGCTCTAGGTGCGGGTGGCTCCGACACGCCCGTTCGCCCGTGGGGTCGTCCCTCGACGGCCTCCAGGAGCGTGACCCAGTTGTTGGTGGCCAGCCCTCCGATCGAGTGCGCGAGCGCGATGCGGCCGGGGACCTGCCGGCCCGCGGCTCGTCCGGTGAACTGCCACACGCACTCGACGATCTGGGCGATCCCGGTCGCGGCCAGCGGATGGCCTCGCGCCTTCAGGCCGCCCGAGGGGTTGATGGGCAGTCGCCCGTCCAGAGCGGTCTCCCCGTCGAGCGTGGCCCGCCCCGCCTTGCCCGGCGGGACGAGGCCGAGATCTTCGAGGGCGATCAGCTCGAACGGGGCGAAGGCGTCGTGAACCTCCGCGAAGTCCACCCGGGCCGGCCCGAAGCCGGCCATGGCGAACGCGGTCCGGGCGGCGATGCGCGTGGCCTTGAAGTGCGTCAGCTCGTCTCGGTGCCGGACGGCCAGGGTGTCCATTCCCTGCCCGATCCCGGCGACCCGGACCGGGCCACGCTTGGCCGTCAGCACCAACGCGGCGGCGCCGTCCGAGATGGGACAGCAGTGCAGCAGCCGGAGCGGGTCGGCCACCATACGGCTGTCCTGGACCTGCTCGATCGTGACCGGCTCGCGAAAATGCGCGTAGGGATTGCGCGCCGCGTGCGCGTGGTTCTTGACCGCCACCTGGGCAAGCTCGCGCTCGGTGACGGCGTGACGAGCCATCATCGCGCGCGTGATCAGGCCGGCCAGCGCCGGCATCGTCGCGCCATACGAGCGCTCGTACGGGTCGATGGAGCGTCCGATGAGCTCGGACACCCGGGGCGTGGCCAGGTGCGTCATCTTCTCGCCGCCCACGACGAGTACGTGGCGGGCCAGGCCCGCCGCCACCTCGGCAAACGCTGTGTAGAAGGCCGCCGCGCCGGACGACGTGGCCGTCTCGATTCGAAGGGCGGGCACATCGGAGAGGCCGAGGTACGTGGCGACGTGGGACGCGAAGTTGCCGTCGCCCACGAACTCCTCGGGGTTCATCACGGCCACGACGAGGGCGTCCGGGCGCTCCAGGCCGGCGTCGGCCAGCGCGGCATGGGCAGCTTCGGCCATGAGCGCCGGGAGCGATTCGGGGCGCCGCCCGATCCGTGTCATCCCGGTCCCGGTGATCCACACATCAGGCATGGTGTGGATCTATTGTACCGGGGCGGGCGCCGACGTCAGGAAGCTACCGAGACCCCTTCCGCCCGCCCGCGGCGGGGCGGTGGGGGCGGCGCCGCCACCCCGAGGTCGCGGATGAGACGCAGGAGGTAGGTGCGCTGCAGGCCCAGCGCGCGGGCCGCGTGGGTGCGGTTGCCGCGCGCCTGATGCAGCGTGGCCTCGATCAGGCGCCGCTTGAACTCGCAGACGGCGCCGTGATAGCTGTGATCGGCCGGCGGCGGGAGCGCCTCGCTTCGGCTGGGTCGCTGTGTCGTGTCCATGCCGTCTCGCGGAGGCAACCGCTGTGCCACGCCCCATACCCGGAATTTCTCTCGTTTTTCCCCAGCGGGCCGGGCCCACGCTGCCCAGGGGAATCAGCGCCGTGCCACGACACCTGTGCAAACAGAACGGGCCCGGAGGCCGGGCCCGTAGAGCCAGGAGCGGCTGGTCTCGCCGTCAGTTCTTCTTCGCCGGCTGGACCCCCGGATTGTCCTTGAAGAACTGCTTGTTCAGATCGATGAAGCGCTTCCATTGCTCGGGGGTCTCGTCCTCCGCGAAGATCGCCTTCACCGGGCAGACGGGCTCACAGGCGCCGCAGTCGATACACTCGTCCGGGTGGATGTACAGCATGTCCGACCCTTCGTAAATGCAGTCGACCGGACACACCTCGACGCACGCCTTGTCTTTCACGTTGATGCATGGCTCAGCAATGATGTACGGCATCGAGTCCCCCTGTTAAGAACTCCGATCGGTACTGGTCAGACCAGAGAGAATTTGTACATGACTTGACGTCGCGTGTCAACTTTCCGCGGACTTGGCGATCGCCGGGCCCCCTACTGGGTTCGGAGCTTGGGATCCAGCGCGTCGCGCAGGGAGTCGCCGAACAGGTTGAAGGCGAAGACGGACAGGCTGATCGCCAGACCGGGGAAGATCGCCATCCAGGGCGCTGTCTCCGCG
>JBOHPM010000570.1:0-2439 GCA_050731715.1 Candidatus Rokuibacteriota bacterium | reverse complement strand
CTGGCCGCTCCCAAGCAGTACCAGTGGACCGGTACCGTGACCGCCGTCGATGACAAGGCCAAGACGCTGAGCGTCGACAAGGGCGGCGACATCTGGGAGTTCTCCACCGAAGGCCTCAAGGGCCTGAAGGTCAAGAAGGGCGACAAGGTCACCGTCTACTACGTCAGCATCGCCAAGAAAATCGACATGAAGTAGGGCCCTCCGCGCCCCGGTCGATCAGACGGACCTCCACCCGGGGCCGCCCGGGCCCCGGCGTCGGCGGTCGCTCACGCGTTACGCCGAGACCAACTGGCTCAGGCGGTAGAATTCGTGAGAGACCATGAGCCGGGACTGGTACAAGGACGCGGTCTTCTACGAGGTGCACGTCAAGGCGTTTCGGGACGCCAACGGCGACGGCATCGGCGACTTCGCCGGGCTCACCGAGGGCCTGGACTATCTCAAAGAGCTCGGCGTCGATTGCCTGTGGATCCTGCCCATGTACCCCTCACCGCTGCGTGACGACGGCTACGATATCGCCGACTTCTACGGCCTGCACCCCGCCTACGGCACTCTGGAGGACTTCCAGAAGCTCCTCGACGCCGCTCACGCGCGAGGCATGCGCGTGATCGCCGATTTGGTGATGAATCACACCTCGGATCAGCACCCCTGGTTCCAGGCCTCGCGCTCCGATCCCGACGGCCCCTACGGCCAGTACTACGTGTGGAGCCCCACGGACCGGCGGTATCGGGATGCCCGCATCATCTTCGTCGACTCCGAGAAGTCGAACTGGACGTGGGACCCGGTGCGCAAGGCGTTCTATTGGCACCGCTTCTTCAGCCACCAGCCCGACCTCAACTGGGACAATCCGGCCGTGCGCACGGCCATGCTCGACGTGATGCGGTTCTGGCTGGACCGGGGGCTGGATGGCTTCCGCTGCGACGCCGTCCCGTACTTGCTCGAGCGGGAGGGGACGAGCGGCGAGAACCTGCCCCAGACCCACGAGATCCTCAAGGAATTTCGCCGCGTCATCGACCGCGAGTACGGGGGCGACCGGGTCCTGCTCGCCGAGGCCAACCAGTGGCCGGAGGACGTGCGGCCCTACTTCGGCGAGGGCGACGAGTTCCACATGGCCTTCCACTTCCCGCTGATGCCGCGGCTGTACATGGCCATCCGCCGGGAAGAGCGGATGCCCATCCTCGACATCTTCACCCACACCCCACCCATTCCGCCCGCCTGTCAGTGGTGCCTGTTCCTCCGAAACCACGACGAGCTGACCCTGGAGATGGTGACCAGCGAAGAGCGCGATTACATGTACTACGCCTACGCTCGGGATCCCCAGGCCAAGCTCAATCTCGGCATCCGCCGGCGCCTGGCCCCGTTGATGGACAACGACCGGCGCCGGATCGAGCTGCTCACCTGCCTGCTCTTCACGTTGCCCGGGAGCCCCATCCTCTACTACGGCGACGAGATCGGCATGGGCGACAACATCTACCTGGGTGACCGCAACGGGGTGCGCACGCCGATGCAGTGGTCGGGCGACCGCAACGCCGGCTTCTCGGCGGCCGAGGAGAGCCAGCTCTACCTGCCGGTCATCGCCGACCCCGTGTACGGCTACCAGGCGGTGAACGTGGCGGCCCAGCTCCGGACGCCGTCATCCATGCTCAACACGATGAAGCGCCTCATCGCCGCGCGCCAGCGCTGCCGGGCCTTCGGCCGGGGGACCATCGAGTTTCTCCGGCCGCTGAACCAGAACATCCTGGCCTTCCTGCGTGAGCACGAGGACGAGACGATCCTGGTGGTGGCCAACCTCTCCGAGCGCAGCCAGCCGGTGACCCTCGACCTGACCCGCCATCGGGGCGCCGTGCCCGTCGAGGTCCTCGGCGACATGCGCTTCCCCCCGATCGGCGAGGCGCCCTACTTTCTCGCCCTCGGCTCTCACGGCTTCTACTGGTTCCGGCTGGAGGGCCGGGAGCCGCGGCCTCTGCGTTATGGGATCGAGGACACCGCCATCTGACGTCCTGGCCGCCTGGCTTCCCCGCCAGCGCTGGTTCGCGGCCAAGACCCGCCGACTCGCCACGCTGACCGTGGCCGACACGATCGTCCTCGGGGGCGGCATCCTGGCCATCGTGGAGGTCACGCTGGACGACGGCGGCCAGGATCGCTATGCCGTGCCGCTAAGCAGTGCCTCCCCGACGCCCCTCGTCGCCGACGCGCTGGACGACACCGCCTTCTGCCGGAGCTTGCTCGACCTCGTGGCTGGGGGCGCTGCCGTCAGCGGCGAGCACGGCGAAGTACGGGGCGTGCCCACCGCGGCCTTCCCGGCGACCCTGCCCCCGCTGCCCGTTCGACGGGTGGGCGGCGAGCAAAGCAACAGCTCGGTGGCCTTCGGCGATCGGCTCATCATGAAGCACTTCCGACGGCTGGCCGACGGCCCCAACCCCGAGGAGGAGATGACGCGCT
>JBOHPM010000569.1:0-2441 GCA_050731715.1 Candidatus Rokuibacteriota bacterium | reverse complement strand
TCAGCCTCAGGGCCGAGGCCGGGGACCAGTCCGGCTGGCACACGAAGCACCCGTTCACGGCCACCATGCTGGTCAGCGCGTGAATCCCCATCGTGTGGTAGAGCGGCATGACACCGAGCGTGCGCTCGCCCCACTCGTAGCCGCACTGGAGCGCGTGGGCCAGGGCGCCGGCGTAGTGGTTGCGCTGGGTGCGCGGCACGCCCTTGGGCCGCCCGGTCGTGCCTGACGTGTACAGCATCAGCGAAAGATCGCCTTCTGAGGGGCCGGGGACGCCGGATCCCGGCCCGTCACCCATCAGAGCCTCGAACGGCAGGCAGGTGGGCGGAGCATCGGAACCGACGAAGATCAGCCGCACGTCCCGGCCACGGGCCGCGTCCAGCACGGCCGGGGCGGTGGCGGATTCGCAGACCGCGAGGCATGCCCCCGAATCTTCCACGAGGTAGGCCAGGTCCCCTGAGGTCAGCCGGACGTTGACGGGCACCGGTACGCCGCCCAGGCGCTGCAGCGCCCAGTATGCGAGCACGTGCTCCGCCCGGTTCCGGAGCACCAGGAGCACCCGGTCCCCCGGACCCACGCCCAGCCGGCTCAGGCCCCGCGCCAGCGCCGCCGTGCGGCCACCCAGGTCGGCATAGCTGAGGCGCGTCGGGCCATCCACCACGGCGTCGCCGTGCGGATGGCGGAGGATGGCGCGCTCGAGCAGGCCGGCGAGGGTCACGGAACGAGGATGACCTTTCCCTTGTTCTTGCGGTCCAGGACGTGCTGCACCGCGGCCCGGGCCTGGGCCAGCGGGAAGGTACGATCGATCACCGGCCGGAGCCGTCCGGCGACCACATGGTCGAGGATCGCCCGAAGCTCGAGGATCGTGCCCAGGTTCGTGCCCACGATCCGGAGATTCTTGGAGTAGACGTGACGGAGGTCGAGCCGGCCCCAGTGCGTGTCGTGGGACCCGATGGTGATGAGCGTGCCGAGCCGGGTCAGGGCGTAGGTCGAGCGCTCGAAGGTCTCGCCCCCGATGTGCTCGACGACCACGTCGACCCCACGCTTGCCGGTCCAGCGCTTGGCCTCCTCGACGAAGTCCTGCCGCCGGTAGTTGACGACGTGCTCGGCCCCCAGACCGCGGGCGAACTCGATCTTCTCGTCGCTGCCCACCGTGGTCATCACCCGGGCGCCCGCGAGGCGGGCGATCTGGATCGCCGCGCTGCCGACGCCACTGCCGCCGGCCTGAACGAGGACGGTCTGGCCCGGCCGCACCTCGGCCTGGACCACCAGGGCGTGCCAGGACGTGAGCATCGCCAGCGGCAACGCCGCGCCGGCCTCGAATGACAGGCCGTCGGGCAGGGCCAGGACATTGGCGGCGGGGACCTTCACCAGCTCGGCGTAGCCGCCGTCCTTGTGGGCGCCGAGATAGCCGTAGCGCAGGCACACGGTCCGCTCACCGCGCAGGCAGAACTCGCACTGCCCGCAGGCGAAGCCAGGGAAGACGACGACACGCTGGCCGCGGGGAAGCCCGGAGGCCGGCCCCTCCAGCGTGCCGGCAACTTCGCAGCCGTTGACGTGCGGCAGGCCCTCGGGCGGTGGAAATCGCCCATCGAGCAGCAGCATGTCGACCTGGTTCAGCGCGCACGCCCGGACGCGAACGAGCGTCTCGGTAGGCTCAGGGACGGGGGCGCGGTAATCGTCGTAGATGATCTTGTCGGCGCCGCCGTGCTCCTTGAAGAAGGCCGCCTTCATGAACTCGCCTGGAGGAGCTCGCTCATGCGGCCGAAGAACTGATCGGCCATCATCTTGGACACGCCACCCAGCATCCGCTGGCCGACGCCGGCGATGAGCCCCCCGATCTGGACGTCGGCGGTGTAGGTGACCCGGGTGCTGCCCGCGACGTCGCTGAGCGTGATCAGGGTCTCGCCGCGCATGAATCCGGGGCCGCCGCTTCCCTCGACCGCCATCCGATAGGAGCTGGGGGGATTCTGCTCGGTGATCTTCACCTTGCCCTCGAACGTTCCTTTCACGGCACCGACCCCGATTTTCATGGTCGCCTTGAACTCGTCGTCGCCGAGAGCCTCGAGCTTCTCGCAGCCGGGGATCGCCTGGCGCAGTCGCTCGGGATTCAGGAAGGCGTCCCACACCTTCTGCCGTGGCGCGGGAATGTCATGTGAACCTTCGATCTTCATCGGAGTCTCCTTGGGGAAGCCTGCGTTCCGGGGCGCCTAGTGTACCAAGACGGGCGTTGCGTGGCACTGGGCTTGCAGGCTTCATCCAAGGCCCAGGCCATGCCCCAGGAGGGAACGTCGGATGAAAAGATTGCTCATGAGCACAATCGCGATCATCGCCGGCGCCAGCCTCATGGCCGGCTGTTCCGAGTCGCCGAGCGACCGCATGGGCGAGCGCCCGGGCGATCGGACACCCGCAGCTTCACCGCGCACGACGACGCCGACACCGGC
>JBOHPM010000568.1:0-2452 GCA_050731715.1 Candidatus Rokuibacteriota bacterium | reverse complement strand
GGCGGGAAATGGAGGGACGAGCGGCGTACCCAGGACGTGGTGCTTGGCCGGCACGGGCATGCGTTCCTGGCGACCGGGAAGCGCCTGATCCGGCCTCGGCATGGCGAGCTTGGCGTGGCCCAGCATGAGATCTTCCTCCCGGTCTATATAATAGCCATGAACACGACTCCCCGATGGGCACGCCGATTCGTCCCCTCCCCCACGCGATCGAGCGCTGGGCGGTCCGCGTCCGCTACCTCCGGTGGCTCGACGCGCTGGTCGCCTGGCTCGGGCTATGGGCGCTCCTGGCCCTGACGCTGCCGCTCCCCGTCCCGGCGCAAGGAGTGCTGGCTACGGCGACGGTCGGGGTGCTCGCGCTGCTGCCTCCGCTCCGGCTGCGCTGGCGACCGGTGAGCGGCGCGACCTCGAGGTCAGACGCACGCGCGTCCTCGTGTTACCGTCAGGCGCTACCGGATTCTGATCGAGGATCTCCGGCTGGCCGGCGGCGGACGCTCGTCACCATCGGAGGGCGCCGGCGCGGTCACGGGGATTCGCTCGCGGAGGGCGCCGAGCTGCCGACGGGCATCGGCGTGGGCCGGCACGCGGTCCAGCACCCTCTGGAACGCGGTGACCGCTTCGGGCAGGCGGCCGACGTCGCGATAGGCATAGCCGAGGTAGTAGTGAGTCCACAGGTTACCGGGATCCATCCGGCTGGATGCCTCCAGCATGGCAATGCCCCGGGCGCTCTGCTCCTCGTCGCCCCGGGGCCCCGGCGCGGACGGCATTCCCGGCCCGCTCTGCCGGGCCGCGCGGTGTAGCGCCCAGCCGGCCATTGTGAGCACCGCGGGGCTCGCCGAGCTCCGGGCGAACGGCTCGATCAAGGTGACCGCGGCGGCGTCCTGGCCCACGAACATCAACGTGCTGGCCACGCCCCGCAGGTATTCGAAGTCCTTGGGATAGTGGCGCTGGTACTCGAGGGCGGCGGCCGCGGCCTCCGGCCACCGGCGCTGCGTGATGTAGAGGTCGATGAGGGCCTTGCGCGCGCCGGCCGCCGTCGGCGCAATCTCCAGCACGCGGCGGTGCTGCCATTCCTCATCGCGCTTCACGCGCGCCACCCACGGGATCCCCAGGGCGCCGGCTCGCACCTCCATGATCACGCCCTGCCCGGGCCAGAGCGCGGCGCGCTCGGCGGCCGATAACAGGATGCGGTCGGCCCGTCCGTCGGGCCGCCACGACCAGAAGTCGGTCCAGGCATACGGCAAGGCGCCGTGGAACTCGGTCTCGGCGCGCCCGATCTGTAGCACCTGCGTGCGCACCTCGACGGGCGCCGAGCGATCGAGGGCCCCGTTGGCGTAACACACGAGCCCGTAGAGCGCGAAGAGGCCGATGACGCCGAGCAGCGCGTACTCCACGCCCCGCAGGGCCCGGCCGGCCCCCGCCGCCAGCGCCGGGGCCGCCATCCGCGCCACGCCGCTGACCACGGTGAGATAGGCGATGGCGAGGGCGCCAAAAACCAGCAGGGTGCGCAGGGCGCGGTCGGCCATCCCCACCGGGACCAGGAGCGAGCCGGCGGCGAGCGGCAAGACGATCAGCAGCACCAGGCGCAGCAGCATCCGCTGGCCGCGGCCCGCGCCCCCGACGCGGTCCCCCAGGCGCGTCACGAGAATCACCACGCTCAGCACGGCCAGCGTGATCCCGACGACGGGCAGGGCAAGAACACCGAGCAGGTTGGGGATGCGATAGGTGCTCTGGACGTGGAACGAGGCCCCCACGATGATCCCCAGCAGCGCATGGGGAAGGAGGATCGTGCCCCAGGCCCGGCGGAGCACCAGCGCCGTCACTTGGCCGACCGTGCGCCGAGCATCATCTGGATCTCGGGGACGACGCCCTGGGCGAAGGGGTTGCGGGGGTCGAGCTCCAGGACCGTCTCGTAGCAGATCAGCGCCTCCTCCAGGGCCAGCAGGGCGTACTGCGCGTCACAGAGCTTGGCCAGCCCTTCCAGGCCGGCGCCCAGGCCCAACGCCACCTGGTACTCGCGAATGGCTTCCTGGTCGCGACCCGTGAAGCGGTAGAGGTCGCCGAGGAGCCGTCGGGGAGCCGGATCGCTCGGGGCCAGCGCGATCGCCCGTTGATAGGCGCCGAGGGCCTGGTCAGTCCGGCCCAGTCGGACCAAGGCCAGCCCGAGCTGCTCGTGCAGGACGGGATCGCCGGGCTGCAGGTCGATCGCCGCGCGGTAGTGGAGCAGCGACCGCTCCTCGTCGCCCACGAACGCATAGGCGTAGCCGAGGCGGCGATGGGCCCGGAGGCGGTGGACGTCGAACTTCAGCGCGCGCTCCATGACCTCCACGATGGCGTGGGGATCGCCCAGCCGCTCGGCGATCAGGCCGTCGAGCACCTCGAGATAGAGCGCGTCGGCGGGCGCGGCCTCGAAGGCCGCGCGGGCCATCCGGTACTGGCCGGCGAGGTCCCCCCG
>JBOHPM010000567.1:0-2463 GCA_050731715.1 Candidatus Rokuibacteriota bacterium | reverse complement strand
GCCCCAGATAGAGGGCCAGAAAAAAGAGCACCGTGGAGTACGAGGGAAAATTCCCGGACTCCGCGCGGATGAGGGATGGGAGCGGGCTCTCGAACTTCGTTTCCGCCACCGCAAGGGAGGCCGGTGGCGGCAGGCGCAGGCTGTCCCGCCACAGCGCGCGCATGCCGTCCCAGCGGTCGAAGGGAAAGCCCGCCACGTCGAAGGTCAGGTACAGCACCCGGCCGAGTCCGAGCGTGCGCTCAACGATGAGCGCCACCGCACCCGCGCTCAGCAGCGCGCGCCCGCGGAAGTCGCCGAGCCGGTTGACGTGCACCGGGCGGGACACATCGAGAGAGCTGGAAAAGGCGCCGCGGAGCGTGGCGGCACCCACGCGTGTCATGCCCAGGGGCGTGCCGGGGAGGAGCGCGGCGAGGCGCGGGCCGCGCAGCAGCGCGTAATCCGGCCCGCCGGACACGGCCAGTATCCCGCCCTGGGCAATCCACTTGTGCAGGGCGTCGAACTGGCTCGCGCCGAGCTGCTCCAGCGACACCCCGTGCACGACGACCGCAGCCACCGCGTCGTACCCGCGCCAGTGCGTGGGTAGCGACTCCGGATGCGGATAGACCACCCGCAGTCCGTTGGCGGAGTCGTCATTGAGGTAATCCAGATCCGCATCGCGGCTCAACACCAGGACCAGGCGCTGGGCGGCGAAGCGCGTGCGCAGATCGACCTCCGTTCGCGCCAGCTCCCGCCCGCCGGCGTGCACGCGTATCACCAGCGGATAGGACAGATTCTGCGGAAGCACGGTGAACTGGAAGGTCTTGCGTGAATCCCGGTGGAGCTCCAGCTCGCGCCGATAGGTGGTGACGAACAGCCGGCCGCGCAACGCGTCGCCACCCGTTACCTCCACTTCCAGCTCCCCGCTCAGGTCGCCGCCGTGATGGGTGACAGTGACGCTCAGAGGGGTCCAGCGCCCGGGCCGGAAAGTGTCGGTGAATCCCACCACCGCGGCGATGTCGACGGCGTTGGCAGCCGCCGCCGGCGGCGGCACGCACAGCAGCGCGAGCAGCAGGAAGACATCGGCCAGGCGCCGCAGCCGCGACTGCCCGCCGCATGCCCGGTGGCGCCGGGAGCGGCCTTGCCCGGTGGCCATGTCGCCGTTCGCAGCCATGCGCTATTGTAGCGAGCAAGGGACGCATGAATGAGCGTCCGGACTGTCGGCAATGCCCGGAGCGTTTCCATTCGGCGCATGCGGCCTCGCCGGGCCGGGCTCGCGCCTCTGCTGACGAGTGGTCACGCCCGTTCACCGCGTGGCGCGTCATCTATACTAGCGGGGCGACACCGCACCCCCGCCACGAACGCGGCAGCGGTCCGGTCGCGAATGGGGAGACACCATGGCAGAGATCCTGGGCATCGGCACGACGCACTATCCGCCGGGACTGGTTCCCGAGGAACTCAAACCCTGGCCGCTGGCGCGCATGCTGCGCAACGACCCGCGCATCCCCGAGCGCCTGAGAGACCCCGCCAACTGGCCCGAGCCGATGCGCCTCGAATGGGGTGACGACGAGGGCATTACGTCCCACAAGGCGCACAAGGCGCGGATCTTCAAGGCGTTCCGCAGGATACGCGAGGAGATCGACGCCTTTCAGCCCGATTTCATCCTCATGTGGGGCGACGATCAGTACGAGAACTTCAAGGAAGACATCATCCCGCCGTTCTGCGTCCTCGCGTACGAGCGGCTCGAGTTCAGGCCGTACGAGCGCCTGCGCGGGCGGCCCAACATCTGGGGCGAGCCCGCCGACAAGGTTTTCTCCCATCCCGGGCACCACAAGGGCGGGCGCTGGATCGCAAGGCGGCTGCTGGAGGAAGGCATAGACATGTCCTACGCCTACAAGCCCCTGCACGAGGACGGCCTCGGCCACGCATTCGCCAATACGCTGCTCTACCTCGATCTTGACCGGAAGGGATTCGACACCCCGGTCGTGCCCGTGGCGGTCAACTGCTACGGCAGTTCGGTGATCCGCTACCGCGGGGGCAGCACCGACTACTCGAACGAGCCGGATCCACCTTCCCCCTCGCCGCGGCGCTGCTTCGAGATGGGACAGGCGACGGCACGCGCCCTCAGGCAAAGCCCGTGGCGGGTGGTGATCATGGCGTCGTCGAGCTGGTCGCACGCTTTCCTCACCGCGAAGAACCACTGGATATATCCCGACCTGGAGGCGGATCGCGCGCTGCTCGAGCACTTGCGCGCCGGAAATTACGGCGCGTGGCGCGACATGCCGCTCGCGCGGATGGAAGCGGCCGGCCAGCAGGAGGTGCTCAACTGGACCTGCCTCGCCGGCGCCATGGCCGAACTCGACTACAAGGCGGACATCCTGGACTGGGTCGAGACCTGGACGTTCAACGCACCGAAGTGCATGGCCGTGTTCAAGAGCGCTTGACCACAGTCCGCATCGCCGCGATCGGGGTCGGCCACTGGCATTC
>JBOHPM010000566.1:0-2469 GCA_050731715.1 Candidatus Rokuibacteriota bacterium | reverse complement strand
ACTCCCTCGCGCTGCTCGCCGCCGACGAGCGAAAGCGCCTGGAGCAGCGATTCTTCCGAGCGGACGGGCGGGAGCGGATCGCCGACATCCGGGAGACGATGCAGAAGGCCATGGAGGAGGGGGCGGGGATCTACCGCGACCGGCCGACGATGGAGAAGACCTGCCAGACCCTCCGGGAGCTCCATGACCGCTTCGCCCGCATCGGGCTCAGTGACCGTGACCCGGTGTTCAACACCGAGGTGATCGCCGCGCTGGAGCTGGAATGCATGCTGGACGTGGCGGAGACGGTGGCCCACTCAGCGCTGGCCCGCGAGGAGTCGCGGGGGGCCCACACGCGTACCGATTTCCCGAAGCGGGACGACGCGAGGTTCCTCAAGCACTCGCTCGCCTACCGCACGCCCGACGGCCCGCGCATCGAGTATCTGCCGGTGGCCATCACCCGCTGGCCCCCCGAGGAGCGCAAGTATTGATTGCGGCCGGCTGATCGAGCCGGAAGCTGTGACTCAGTACGAGGAGGAGCGATGACCGAGGAGACGCTCACGCTGGACGTAACCCGCTACCGCCCTGGCCACGACCGCGAGCCGCGGACCCAGTCCTTCACCGTTCCGTATCGCCAGGACTGGGTGGTCCTCGATGCCCTGAACCACATCAAGGACCGGATCGACGGCACGCTATCGTATCGATGGTCGTGCCGCATGGGGGTGTGCGGGAGCTGCGGCATGATGGTGAACGGCGTCCCCAAGCTCACCTGCGCGGCCTTTCTCCGGGACTATCGCCCGGGGCCGATCCGGGTGGAGCCGCTGGCCAACTTCCCGGTCATCCGTGATCTCGTCATCGCTCTCGACGATTTCATGGAGAAGCTCCACCGCGTCAAGCCCTGGATCATCCGCAAGGTGGAGAAGCCGGTCTCCGAGGGCGAGTATCTACAGTCGCCCGCCCAGCTCGATGCCTACAAGCAGTTCAGCATGTGCATCAACTGCATGCTGTGCTACGCGGCTTGCCCCGTGTACGGCCTGGAGCCGGCGTTCATCGGGCCGGCCGCCATCGCCCTGGCCCACCGTTACAACCTCGATTCCCGAGATGAGGGCTACCGCCTGCGTGAGCCGGTGCTCACCGAGGCCGTTGGCGTATGGGCGTGCACGTTCGTCGGGGAGTGCTCGGTGGTCTGCCCCAAGGGGGTCGACCCGGCAGCCGCCATCCAGCGCTCGAAGCTGGCGGGCGCCAAGGACTGGCTCCTGTCGATGATCATGCCGTGGGGGGCACGATGACAGGGGGGGCACGATGACGGCGCCGCGCGTCGAGCGACCCGGGCTCTACTACCCGAAGCTGCCCGCCCTCTGGTGGCTCCGGAACGCCAACTACTTCCGGTTCATGCTGCGCGAGCTGTCGAGTGTGTTCATTGCGATCTTCCTGGTGGTCTTCCTGGTCCAGCTCCACCGGCTTCCCCAGGGACCGGGGGCCTACGCCGCCTACCTGGAAACCCTCCGGGCTCCGGGCTGGATCGTTTTTCACGTCGTCGCGCTGGCCTTCGCGCTCTATCACAGCGTGACCTGGTTCACCCTGATGGGTGTCGTCCAGGTCGTTCGTCTGGGGGAGCGTCAGGTGCCGCCGCGGCTGGTGGCCGGAGCGAGCTTCGCCCTGTGGGCGGTCGTGTCGTTCACCCTGCTCTGGTTCCTGCTCCGAGGCTGAGCTGTGGCGACGAAGACCAGCGAACCATTCTGGTGGCTGCTGTTCTCGGCGGGCGGGATGGTGGCCGCTCTCCTCGTGCCCGTCCATCTGCTCGTCCACGGCCTGGCCGTCCCGCTGGGGTGGACCTCGATCAGCCACGCGCGGATGCTCACACTCGCCGGGCAGCCGCTGGTCAAACTCTATCTGTTCGTGCTGATCGCGCTCCCGCTCTACCACTGGGCCCATCGCTTCCGGTTCGTCCTGGAAGACGTGGGTCTGCATGGCCTGCGGACCCCGATCGCGATCCTCTGCTACGGAGCCGCGGTGGTCGGGACCGTGGCCACCCTGTGGGTGCTGTGGCAAATCTAACGCGGCCCAGCGCCTAGGATGCGTTCTCCCGCCCCGTGAAAGTCCACGAGTACCAGGCCAAGGCCCTCCTCCGCGAGTTCGGGGTGCCGGTGCCGAAGGGGGAGGTGGCCGACCGGCCCGCCGCCTGTCGGGCCGCGGCGGAACGCATCGGGGGCCGCGTCGTCGTCAAGGCTCAGGTGCACGCGGGCGGCCGCGGCAAGGCCGGCGGCATCAAGCCGGCCGACACGCCAGCCGCTGCCGAGCAGGTGGGTGGTCAGATCCTCGGCATGCGGCTGCGGACGCCGCAGACACCGTCCGAGGGCATTCTGGTGCGCAAGGTCCTCGTCGAGGAAGCCTCGGCCCTCGAGCGCGAGCTCTACCTGTCGGTCACGCTGGACCGCGCCCGCTCCACCCACGTGGTGATGGCCTCCCAGGCCGGCGGGATGGAGATCG
>JBOHPM010000565.1:0-2470 GCA_050731715.1 Candidatus Rokuibacteriota bacterium | reverse complement strand
TTTCCAGGTGATCGACGGCGACGTCCAGACGTCCCTGCCGGCGGTGGATCTCCGCCGCCAGACGGTGGCACTGGAGGTCGTTCGGGCTGACCGCAAGAATCGCCGACAGCTCGGTGAGCGCCTGAGCGAACTCCTCCTCGGCCAGCAGGGCCTTGGCGAGGATCAGCCGGGCAGTGGTGTAGTGGGGATAGCGCTCCAGGCCCTCCCGGCAGAGGGTGATGGCATCGCGGGTACGCCCGATCTTGCGGTAGAGGTCAGCGAGCTGGGCAAAGGCGAGCGACGTAGGATCCCGCTGCAGCCGCTCCTCCTGTCGGCGGATGGCGTTGGCAGCGGTCGCGTCATCCACCGGCATGGCAAATCTGTTATACGGAGCGTCGGATTTGCTTGTCAAATCGAATCGCTGGGGGGCGCTGTGGCTCGGGGCCGCCCTCAGAGGGCCAGACCGGCGACCGAGGACAGGATCTCGGCCCCGGGGACGTCGTAGACCAGCCGGAACTCCCCGATGGCAGGGACCAGGACGAAGGGCACCCGCCCGTCCCGGGACTTCTTGTCCAGTCCAATGGCCGCCAGCACCGCAGCGGCATCGATGCCGCCGGCGCGGGTCGGCAGCCCAAGCGCGGCGAGCAGTCGCTCCTGGCGCTCCACCGTGGACCGGGCGGTCAGGCCCAGTCGCTCGGCCAGCCGCGCCTCGCCCACGATACCCAGGGCGACCGCCTCACCGTGCGTCCAGTGGCGATAGCCGGTCACCGCCTCCAACGCGTGGCCGATGGTGTGCCCGTAGTTCAGCACATGGCGGAGCTCGGCCTCCCGCTCGTCGCGTTCTACGATACCGGCCTTGAGTCGGCAGGAGCCCGCGATGACGCGCTCCAGCGTCGGCAGGTCGCGCCCGAGCATCGGGGCGGCGCTGGCCTCGACCTCGGCGAAGTAGGCGGCATCGAGGACGATCCCGTGCTTGACGATCTCGGCGAGCCCGGATCGGAATTCGCGCTCGGGCAGGCTCGCCAGGGTGGTGGGGTCGGTGAGGACGAGCCGGGGCTGGTGGAAGGCCCCGATGAGGTTCTTGGCGCGCGGGTGGTCGATCGCGGTCTTGCCGCCGATGGAGGCATCGACCTGAGCCAGCACTGTGGTGGGGGCATGGACGAGGTTGACCCCGCGCATGAACGTGGCCGCGACGAACCCGGCCAGGTCGCCCACCGCACCCCCGCCAAGCGCGACCACGGTGGAGGTCCGATCGAGACCGGCATCGAGCAACGCGTTCCAGCACTGGGCGGCCACGGGGAGGGTCTTGGCGGCTTCCCCGTCGGGGACTTCGACCGGGACCGTGGTGAAGCCCGCCGCCTCCAGGCTCTCCAGGGCCGGCTTGCCGTGCAAGCGGAGCACGCTGGGAGAGCTGACCAGCGCTGTCCGAGATCCTACTCCCAGGCCACGCAGACGGGCGCCCAGGGTGCCCAGCGCGCCACGCTCGACCACGATGTCGTAGGCACGGGCGCCGAGACGGACCGGGATGATCACGCGGCCCTCGGCTCGGCTACCAGCGCTTGAGGGCGTCCTGGTACGCCGTATAGTTGCGGCGGATCTCGTCCACGCTGTCGCCGCCCAGCTTCTCCAGGAAGGCCTGGGCGATGACGATGGCCATCATCGCCTCACCGACGACGGCTGCCGCAGGCACGGCGCACACGTCGCTGCGCTCGACCACGGCCTCCACCGCCTGCTTGGTGGTCAGGTCAACCGACTTGAGTGGCGTGCGCAGCGTGGACAGGGGCTTCATGGCCGCCCGCACGATCACGGGCTGGCCGTTGGTCACGCCCCCCTCGAGGCCACCGGCGTTGTTGGACGAGCGTCGGAAGCCGCTGGCCGCGTCGAAGAGGATCTCGTCGTGCACGGCGGAGCCGGGCCGGCGGGTAGCCTCGAAGCCCAATCCCAGCTCGCAGCCCTTGATCGCCTGGATCGAGCAGAAGGCCTGGGCCAGCCGGCCATCGAGGCGCCGATCCCACTGGACATAGGAGCCCAACCCGACGGGGCAGCCGAGGGCCACGGCCTCGAAGACGCCGCCCAGCGTGTCGCCCTTGGTCTTGGCCTGATCGATGGCGGCGATGATCGCGGCTTCGGTCTCGGGGTCGGCGCAGCGTACTTCGGACTCCTCGGCCCGCCGCCGAAGGTCGGTCCAGGGTAGGTCCAGAGCCTCGGGAACCCGAACGCCACCGATCTCGACCACATGGCTGAGGATGGTGATGCCGAACTCGGCGAGCAGCCGTTTGGCCACGCCGGCCATGGCGACCCGGGCCGTGGTCTCCCGAGCGCTGGAGCGCTCCAGCACGTTGCGGATGTCCCGGTGGTTGTACTTCATGGCCCCCGCCAGGTCGGCGTGGCCCGGCCGGGGTCGGGTGACCTCCTTGGCCGCGGTGGCGGCATCGGGCGGCGCCACGGACATCGTGGCCTTCCAGTTCTCCCAGTCGCGATTGGCGATCTG
>JBOHPM010000564.1:0-2474 GCA_050731715.1 Candidatus Rokuibacteriota bacterium | reverse complement strand
CGCTTGATGTTGCCCGAGCGGGTGAGATCGAACACGATGATGGGCAGCCCGTTCTCCATGCACAGCGAGATCGCGGTGGAGTCCATGACTTGCAGTCGTCGATTCAGCACGTCGTGGTACGTCGTCCGGGCCAGTCGCTCCGCGCTGCGGTCCTGCTTGGGGTCCGCCGAGTAGATCCCGTCCACCTTGGTGGCCTTGATGATGGCGTCGGCGCCGATCTCGATGGCGCGCAGGGCCCCCGCGGTGTCCGTGGTGAAGAAGGGATTGCCGGTGCCGGCTGCGAAGATGACCACCCGCCCCTTTTCCAGATGGCGGATGGCCCGGCGGCGGATGTAGGGCTCGGCCACCGCGCGCATCTCGATCGCCGATAGCACCCGCGTCTGCAGCCCCACCTTCTCCAGGGCGTCCTGCAGCGCCAGGGCGTTGATCACGGTCGCCAGCATGCCCATGTAGTCGGCAGTGGCCCGCTCCATGCCACCCACGCTGGCGGCCACGCCCCGGAAAATGTTGCCCCCCCCGATCACGATGGCCATCTGCACGCCCAGCACGGTCACGTCGCGCGTTTCCCGGGCGATCCGCTCGAGCACGGCCGGCTCGATGCCGTAGCCCTGGCTCCCGGCCAGCGCCTCCCCGGACAGCTTGAGGACGATACGGCGGTACGCCGGGCGCGGCGTGCCCGCCTCCACCGACACGCTCACTGGCCCTCGCCCACCTGGAAGCGGGCGAAGCGCCTCACCACGATGTGCTCGCCGGTCTTGGCGTTGAGCGCGGCGACGAGATCCTTAACCCGGGTCTGGCCCGCGGGATCCTTGATGTACACCTGCTCCATCAGGCACTGCTCGCCGTAGAACTTCTCCAGCTTGCCCTCGATGATCTTGTCGAGCACGTGGGCCGGCTTCTTCTGGTCGGCCATCTGCCCACGGTAGATCTCACGTTCCTTCTCGACGACGGCGGCCGGCACGTCGTCCCGGGAGACGTAACCGGGGTTGGCGGCGGCGACCTGCATGGCCAGGTTCTTCACGAGGTCTCCGAAGGCCTCGGTTCGGGCCACGAAGTCGGTTTCACAGTCCACTTCCACCAGAACACCCAGCCGAGCCCCGGGATGGATGTACGCGCCCACGGCGCCCTCGCGGACCTCGCGGTGCGCCCGCTTGGCGGCGTCGGCCAGCCCTTTCTTGCGGAGAAACGCCACGGCCGATTGCAGATCGCCCTTGGCCTCCTCCAGCGCAGCCTTGCAGTCCATCACCCCGGCGCCGGTACGATCCCGCAGCTCCTTGACCAGCTGAGCGGAAGCGGCCATGGCTAGTCCTCCGCCTCCGTGGCGGCCATCTCGGCGTCGGCGACGGCCTCCCCCGCGGCTTCCTCCCCCTCTTCTTCCTTGCTCAGGGCTCCCCGGCCTTCGAGGATCGCGTCAGCCACCCGCGACGTGATGAGGCGCACCGCCCGGATCGCGTCGTCGTTGCCCGGAATGGGGTAGTCGATCCCGGTGGGATCACAGTTGGTGTCGACGATGGCCACGATGGGAATCCCCAGGCGCTGGGCTTCGGCGACGGCGATCCGTTCCTTCCGGGGATCGATGATGAACACCGTCGAGGGCAGCTGCTCCATGGCCTTGATGCCGATCAGCGCCTTCTCCAGCTTCTGACGCTCACGGTCCAGTTCCAGGGCCTCCTTCTTCGACAGCCGCTCCCACTCGCCCGCCTCCTTCATCTCCTCGAGCTTCTTGAGACGGGCGATCGACTTCCGGATCGTCTCGAAATTGGTGAGCGTGCCGCCCAGCCAGCGCTGGTTCACGTAGAACATGGCGCAGCGGGTGGCCTCGTCCAGCACGGTGTCCTGGGCCTGCTTCTTGGTCCCGATGAACAGGACACTGCCCCCGCCGGCCGCCAGCTCGCGCACGAAGGCGTACGCTTCCCGGAACTTCTTGAGCGTCTTCTGGAGGTCGATGATGTAGATGCCGTTGCGCTCCCCGAAGATGTACTTCTGCATCTTGGGGTTCCAGCGCTTGGTCTGATGGCCGAAGTGCACTCCGGCCTCGAGCAGCTCCTTCATGGTCAGTGCCGCCATGTCTCCCCCTTCGGTTTGGCCTCCGCCAGGTCCCCGGAACTGATCGACGTTCCGGACCGAGTCTCACCCGGCGTGCGTGATCGTGGTTACGTCGTGTACTTGGCGTTGATGCGAACGTACTCCTCACTGAGATCGCACGTCCAAACCTTGTCCTCGCCGCGCCCGAGGCCGAGGTCGACGGTGATGGTGTACTCCGCGCGTCCCATGGTCTCGCGGATCTGGTCCAGGCGGGCGCCGGGACGCAGCGCTCCCCGCTCGACCAGGGCCTCGTCCTCGAAGGCAACGCTGACCCGGTCGGGGTCGACCTTCGCCGGCGACTTGCCGAGCGCCATCATGATCCGGCCCCAGTTGGGATCCTGCCCATTGAGCGCCGTCTTGACCAGCGGCGAGTTCGCCACGCTACGGGC
>JBOHPM010000563.1:0-2476 GCA_050731715.1 Candidatus Rokuibacteriota bacterium | reverse complement strand
GGTCCTCAAGGGCTCGACGAGCAAGTACCAGAACTGGGAGACGACCGATCCCGAGCGGTGGGTGCCCCACGGCTATGCCGTGATCCGCGTGGACTCCCGCGGCGCCGGCTGGTCCCCGGGCTTCATGGATTGCAACTCGTCACGGGAGATCGAGGATCTGTACCAGTGCATCGAGTGGGCCGGCACCCAGCCGTGGAGCAACGGCAAAGTCGGCATGCTCGGGATCTCGTACTACGCGAGCAACCAGTGGCGGGTGGCCGGGATGCACCCGCCGCATCTGGCCGCCATCATTCCCTGGGAAGGTCAGAACGACCGCTACCGCGACTCCGGCTATCACGGCGGCATCCTGAGCCAGTTCCAGGAGCGCTGGGCCAGACATCAAGTAGCCAATATCCAATACGGCATGGGTGAGCGGGCCCGGAAGAACCCCAACACCGGAGAGTCAGTGGCCGGGCCCATCACGCTCTCCGACGCGGAGCTGGCCAAGAACCGGGTGAACGTGTACGAGGAGCTCAAGAAGCATCCCCTCGACGGCGAGTGGCACCGCTCGCGCTCGGCCGATCTGTCGCGGGTCACGACGCCGCTCTTGACTTGCGCCAACTGGGGCGGGCAGGGAATCCACCCGCGCGGCAACTTCAACGGCTTCCTCGAGGCGGCTTCCCGCCAGAAGTGGCTGGAGGCCCATGGCGACTCGCACTGGTCGCTCTTCTACAGCGCCTACGGCCTTGACCTCCAGAAACGCTTCTTCGACCACTTCCTCAAAGGGATCGACAACGGCTGGGACAGGACCCCGCGCGTCACGCTCAACGTGCGCCACCCCGGAGAGAAGTTCGTGCTGCGCGGCGAGAGCGAATGGCCGCTGGCCCGCACCCGGTGGACCAGGTTCTACATCGATCCGGCCGGCCGGGCCCTGAGCCTCACACCGGTCGCCGAGGCCGGGACGGTAGCGTACGAGGCCCTCGGCAACGGCGTCACCTTCTGGCTGCCCCCGCTGGAGCGGGCCATGGAGATCACGGGGCCGATGGCGGCCAAGCTCTTCGTGTCGTCCTCCACGAAGGACGCCGATCTGTTCCTGATCGTCCGCGTGTTCGATCCGCAGGGCAAGGAAGTGACGTTCATGGGGTCGACCGACCCCAACACGCCGATCGCCAACGGCTGGCTGCGCGCCTCGCATCGGCGGCTCGATCCCCAGCGCAGCACACCGTATCAACCCTACCACCCGCACGATCGGGTGGAGCCGCTGACCCCAGGCGAGGTGTACGAGTGCGACGTGGAGATCGTGCCGTCCTGCATCGTCGTCCCCGCGGGCTGGCGGGTGGCCCTCACGGTGCGCGGCAAGGACTACGAGTACGAGGGGGAGCTCTCCGACTTCGGCAAGAAGTTCCACTATGCGACCCGCGGGACGGGCGGCATGACCCACGACGATCCCGACAATCGCCCCAAGGACGTGTTCGGTGGCACCGTGACGCTCCACGCCGGCGGTGGGCGGGATGCCTATCTGCTGCTGCCGATCATTCCGGGCGAGGGGGCGTAAGCTGGGGACGCTCATGCTGGCGGTCCCCGCTCGATCCCGGCTAGAGCTGCTCAACCTCCCTGAACTCGCGTTGATACGTCACGGTGCCCCGGATCCCGCGCAGCGCTCCCAGCTTCAGCTCGGTCACCATGAAGTGCTCGCCGGCTCCGTACTCGTTGGCCAGGCCATTGTCGGCCGCCCCCACGAATCCGAATCCCGAATAGAACCCGGGATCGCCGAGCACCACGACCGCGTCGTAGCCCGTGTCCCCGCAGAGCCGGAGTCCGTCCCGGATCAGGCGCGAGCCGATGCCGCGGCGTTGATAGCGCGGCAGCACGCCGACGGGGGCCAGGCCCACGAGCCGGAGGTGAGGCGAAGGCGGATCGAGCTCGACCGGGGAGAACAGCACGTGGGCCACGATCGTGTCTCTGACCTCGGCGACCAGCGAGATCGGCGCCTTGTTCCGGGCGTGGAGCAGCGCAACGAGGCGGGCCTCGACCCCTCGGCCCCCGAACGCCGCCCGGTGGACGGCACCGATGGCCGCGAGGTCCTCGGCGCGAGCGGGACGGACCTCGACGGTCAGCTCCGCCGGTGGATGCCGGCCCCGGTCACGTAGTCGTAGAGGTTGGCCACGTTCATGCGCATGACCCGTGGAGCCATGCCTTCCTGCTCGACGTCCATCGGGTAGCGGTCCGTCAGCGCGGTGAGATTGGCCAGGCACTCGTCCTTGGTCATTCCGCGCTCGATCCCGCCGCGGACGTAGGTCACCCACTCCCGGATGAAGGCCCCCTGCTCACCGAGGTATCGCTTGTCGCAGACCGGGCCGTGACCCGGCACGAAGGTGTCCTCGCGCAGGGCCCGCAGGCTGTCCAGAGCCTGCAGCCAGCGGTCGGGATCAGCCTCCTGCAGCCAGGTCTGAACCTGGCAGAAGATGTTGTCGCTGGTGAAGACCACGCCTTCTTC
>JBOHPM010000562.1:0-2477 GCA_050731715.1 Candidatus Rokuibacteriota bacterium | reverse complement strand
CCGCCGCTTGTCGTCGTGCTCGGGCCCGACCTCGAAGAGGAAGCGCACGGTGTTGCGGGAGACGGCGACCTTGAAGTGGGGATGCTTCTTGTAGCCCCGCTGGTCACCGCCGAAGGCCACCCAGGTGTCGTCGGGCGGGTTGACCGTGCGTCGGGCGTGCCTGGCGACGTGCGCGAAGGTCGCCTCGCCGGTGGTGTGCTGGATGGCCGTCGCCAGACTGTGGCCCATCGTCTCCAGCTTGGGCCGGATACGGGCCCGAAGCTCCTGCATCCGAGGCCGGAAGCCCTTCACGTCGAAGACCTTGAAATCGGCGCTGGCGAAGGCGGACGACGGCATGGCTCGTCTCCTCAGGTCGCGATCACGGGCAGGGTGACGTGCGATGGATGCTCGGCGTCGTGGTGGATCGTATTCACGGCCACCCGAGTCGCCGCGCTGGCCCACAGCGGCTCACCCGTATTGGGGTTGACGTCGAAGCGGGGATAGTTGGACGACGAAATGTCCACCCGGATGACATGCCCGGCCTGGAAGCGATTCGACGTCGGGTAGAGCGCGAAGGCGCACCGGGTCGGCGTCCCCAGCGTGAGGGGTTCGGGGCGGCCACCGTTGCGGTAGCGGAGGCGCAGGATCGAGTCGGTCAGGTTCATGGCGAACCCGAAGGGAAAGTCGTGGCTGGGCGGGTACACGTCGATGAGCTTCGCGGTCACGTCGGTGTCGGGGGCGTCGGAGGAGACCCAGAGCGTCACCGTCACCGGCCCGGTGACCTCCAGATCCCGGGCCAGGGGCTCACTCTGCCACACGAGCACGTCGGCGCGCGCGGCCAGGGGCAGGTAGGGAGGCGCTGACCCCAGGAAGCGCGGGTCTTCCCGCTGGTCGAAGGCGCCGGGGATCCCGATCACGTCGCGCTCGCGCTCTTCGACGGGGATCTCGGGGGCCCCGGCGGGGCGGGGCATGAGCCCGACGAGTGATGACATGTTGCCGCCGATGGTAGGGACGGGGTGCCGGGGGTCGAACACGAAGCGGCTCCAGGCCTCGGCCACCGCGGGCCGCACCGGAGCCAGCCGACCCCCTGCGTGGAGGTAGTACTCGGTGAACCGGGTGCGCCGCAGCGGCCATTCGTGCTCGTCCCGCCACTGGCCACCATGGTCGAGGCGACCGGCGGCGGTTCGCCGTCCCGAGCCGCCGCCCATCACGAACAGGCGGAGTGGGGGCGCGGTGGTCCTCCCACTGTCGGGGATACCCTTCAGCGTGCGGTCGAAGAAGGCCAGGCGTTCCTCGTTGTGCTCGAGCGGGGCAGCAGGGCCGAACTCCACATCGCCTGCGGAGCTGGCGGCGAGCTGACGGACACCGTGGGTCCACGGTCCCATGATCGCCTGCACCGGCCCGCGCTTGCGGGCCCCCAGGCCGACGAGATTCTCGAGGGTGGCCCTGGTGTAGGAGTCGTACCAGCCGGAGAGCAGCACCATCGGGCAGTCGGCGAAACGGTCCCAGTGACGCTCCAGGTTGAAGCCCGGCTGGGCCCAGAACTCGTCGTCGTCGCCGTGGCTGGCGATGGCGAAGGCCCACGCCTCGTAGGCCGGCAGCAGCGCCAGCGGCGAGGCGCCCCGCTTGAGCGGCATCCGGGTGAGCCAGTCGCGGACGTTCACCGATCCGAGCGCCCGCTCCAGCGCGGGATCGGCCTTGGCCTCGCGCGACCTGGCGCCCTGCCAGAAGGCCCAGCACAGAAAGCGCATCTCGAAGGCCCCGTTGTGGCGTACCGTCGAGGTGCGGGCGTTGGCGCCGGCCTCGTCGACCCACATGGCCGCGAGGTGGGGTGGATTCAACGCGGCGGCGGTCACCTGGGTCCAGCCGGCGTAGGAGAGCCCGAGCGTACCCACCTTGCCGTTGCACCACGGCTGGCCCGCGATCCACTCGATCGTGTCGTAACCGTCGGCGGGCTCCTGGGTGAGGAAGCTGAACGTGCCCTCCGAGCGGTAGCGGCCGCGGACGTCCTGGAGCACCACCGCGTAGCCACGCTCGGCGTACCAGAGGCCGTTCGTCTCCACGCGGTCGGCGGCGTCCTTGGAATAGGGCGTGCGCTCGAGCAGGGCGGGCAGGGGCGTGGCCACGAAGGCGCCGGCGCGGGCCGGGCGATAGACGTCGACGGCGAGATGCACGCCGTCGCGCATCGGGACCATGGCGTTCTTGACGACGATCACATCGTACTGGGGCTTGGTGTTCTTCATGGCGTGGGGCTGAGCGGGTAGTCTAAGCGGGTCGGGCGTGGACTTTCAACCGGCGGTCAGTCGATCGCCCGCGCCCGCAGGGTTCCGGTCACAGCTTCATGTGCGGGTCGAGCCAGTCGCGCAGCGCGTTGCCCATCAGGTTGATGACGAGGGTCGTCACGAAGATGGCCAGGCCCGGGAAGGTCGCGATCCACCAGGAGTTCAGCATGTACAGGCGTCCCTCGCCGAGCATGTTGCCCCAGGCCGGGGTCGGCG
>JBOHPM010000561.1:0-2481 GCA_050731715.1 Candidatus Rokuibacteriota bacterium | reverse complement strand
CGGACGCGCAGGCTCTTCTCGAGCGGCTCCAGGTGGATGTCGGAGGCGCCGCGACGGATCCCGTCCACCAGGGTCGTGTTGACGAGGCGGACAGTGGGCGTGTCGGTGGCCGAGGCGCCGTCCGACAGGTCCAGGGTGCTCTCGACCTCCCGCCCCGGGACGACCTCGAGGTGGCCGACCCGCGACTGCAGCTCGTCGAGGACGTCGGCCTTGGTTGGCGACGACGACTCGTACACCCGATCGATGGTGGTCTGGATCTCCTCGAGCTCGGCCAGCCGCGGGACGACGTGGAGCCCTGTCATGAAGCCGATCGCGTCGAGCGCGGACAGGTCGGTGGGGTCGGGCACCGCCAGGTGGATCGACCTGGCGTGCCGCTCCACTGGCAGCACGCGGTACTTCCGGGCCACGTCGGCCGGCACCAGTTTGAGGAGCTCGGGGTCAGGGGTCACCAGGGAGAGGTCGACGGTGGGGATGCCGTACTGCTGTGACAGCACCTCCAGCATCTGGCGCTCGGTGAGAAAGCCCCGCCGGACCAGGATGGCGCCGAGCCGCTGATGGCTCCCCCGCTGCTCGGCGAGCGCTTCGTCGAGCTGCTTCTGGCTGACGAGGCCCGCACCGAGGAGCAGCTCACCCAGCCGTCGCGAGAGCCGGGCCGGGGCCTCGGGCGTACGCGGCGCCGGTGGGGGCGCCGACACGGCCGTGGCCGCCTTCGGGTTGACCGGCGCCGGTGCCGGGATCGGGGCGGCCGGGAGCAGGCGCTCGGGCCGGGGGCACGCGGCGGCGATCCGTTCGGCAAACTGCCGGATGATCAGCTCGGCGTGGGCGTCGAATGCCACCACGCGGCCACGCGCATCCTGGGCGTTGATCACCTGGAGCACCCCGAGCATCTCGCCCTCGCGCCCCACGATGGGCACGGCCAGCATCGAGTGGGTGCGGTAGCGGTGGCGGACGTCGAAGGTGGGGTTGAAGGCGAAGGGCCGGCCGGCCGGGATCTCGTAGACGTCGCCGACGTTGAGGGCCTCTCCCCGCAGGGCCACGTACCCGGCGACGCTGTTTTCCTTGAGCGGCAGCGGCGTGCCCTGGAAGCTCCGGCGCAGCTCATCCTCGCTCAGGCGGCGAGCCAGGCTCTCGTTCTGCACGACGGTGAAGCGCAGCGTTTCACCGTGACGCAGAAACACCGTGCCCGCGTCGGCGTGGACCGCCCGCCGGGCTTCGGTCAGCAGCTGCGCGAGGCGGCGGAGGCCGTTGCCCTCATCCTGGCCGAGGCCGGCCAGCTCGCGCTCGAGCACGCTCAGCGCCTGGCCGGGGTCGATCGACAGGTCCTCGGAGAAGTCCTCCGCGCCACGCCGGCCGCTCGCTCCGTTGCCTCGGGTTGTCTTCATGTGGTTGGACTCTGAGCAACCGATGTACCAAGATCGGGCGCCTCGCAAATGCCTGCCAGCCTTGAGGTCTGGCCGGAGGCCGGGCGGCGCCGCGGGGGGTCAGGGGCAATTTTCCGTCCCCTGACCTGGAGGCCTTCCTGGGCCGAACGCCCCACGCGGCATCTTTCCCATTGACGTCCCCAGGACGAGCTTTTATAAGAAATGGCTACTGGAGTCGCCGATGCATTTGGGCCGATTGCTTTTGATCGCCTTGCTGCTCGCATGCTCCCCGCTCGCTTTGCCGGTTTTCGCCGAGACCCCCGTGCCCGTCACCGACTCCGCCACCGATTGTGTCAATTCCGACGGGGACCGGTCAGCGGCCGAGCGGCAGCGGGCGCAGGCCGGGTGTTGCTACGCCAACGGCGGCGTCTGCGGGTGCAGCGCGTTCGGCGCGGTGATGTGCTGCGACGGCCGGCTCAGCCCTACCTGCATGTGCCGGGATGGTAGCCCCGTCACCACGCTGGCCTCGATGCCCGAGTGACCAGCCTCGTCGCTCGACCCTTCTCCACACCCATCACACCCTCACGATCGAGGCGACGCAGGATACGGCTGACGTACTGTCGCGTCTCTCGATACGGCGGAATCCCTCGGTGGCGAACCACCGCTCCCGCGCCGGCGTTGTAGGCGGCCAGCGCGAGCGGCAGGTCGTTGTCGAAGCGGTCCATCAGGGCCCGGAGATGGCGGACACCGGCGTCGATGTTTTCCCGAGGATCGAACGGGTCGCTCACGCCGAGAATCTGCGCCGTCGCCGGCATGAGCTGCATGAGGCCGAGGGCGCCACGCGAGGACACCGCCAGCGGGTCGAACTGCGACTCGACCGCGATGACCGCCAGCACCAGGTTCTTGGGCATCCCATGCCGGGCGGCAACGACTCCGACATAGTCGTCCAGGGCTGAGTCCCAGCGCGCGGCCAGCCCGGAGCCAGACGGAGACTGGGGATGGGTGGACAGGATCCGCGCCGCGGCGTACGCCGGAAGGATCGTGACAAGGACGACGCCGAGGCCCAGCAGCTGCCGTGCCCCGAACATCCGGTGTCCGGCCATCGTCATGGTCGTGTCAC
>JBOHPM010000560.1:0-2490 GCA_050731715.1 Candidatus Rokuibacteriota bacterium | reverse complement strand
CGGTGGCGGTCGCGGTGTTCGCCATGCAGAACACCGATCACGTGGTCGTGAAGTTCCTGATCTGGGAGATCGCGAACGTTCCCGTCGCCGCGGTGGTGCTGGTCTCGTTCGGACTTGGCATCCTGGCCGTCGGTATCCCCGCCTCGTTCAAGCTCTGGCGACTGCGGCGCCGTCTCCGGAGCCAGGGGACCGCGGGTCCGCCCGACCCGTTCCTCCCGCCGCCGCCCGAACGTCCGTCGCGTCCGTTGGACCGATGACCCGGACGCTGCTCGGCGTCGTCGCGTGAGCCGCGCGACGGGTCAGGCGCTGACGGGAGCGGCGACGGCCGGGCGAAGGACCAGGCAGAGCGGCAGCGTGGCCAGCACGATCGTGGCGACGATCGCTAGCGTCGTCGCGACGCCGACCGCGTCTCCCACGATCCCGTAGAGGGTGGGGGCCAGCGCCGAACAACCCACGCTGAGGGTGTAGTAGAGGCCGTAGGCGCGGGAGCGGCGCTCGGCCATCACGAGGTCCGCCACCGTACCGTAGAGCACCGAGGACGTCCCGTTCAGCGCGACGCCGAGCGGCACCAGGGCGGCCAGGGCCACCGGAAGCGGGGCCACGATGATGGCGGCGATACCGGCCGCGGTCGCGGCCTCGGTGAGAATGACCGTACGGATCACACCGACGCGCTCGGCTACCAGGCCACAGATGAACTTGCCGGCCGCCCCCCCCACGAACAGGAGCGCGAGCGCGGTGCCCACGCCGGCCACGGTGGAGCCCTTGGCCATCAGGGCGAAGGGCAGGAAGGTAATGAAGCCGGTGCGGGTGGCGTTGTCGATCATGCCGATGGCGGCCAGGGCGCTGAACCCCCGCGGATCACGGATGCCCCAGCCGCGGAGCGGGGCGCCCTCGTGATCGGTGGCCGGCCCGGCGTCCCCGGCGCCCAGCCCGTGCAGAACGACCAGCAGCACGCCGGCGGCAACCAGCCCGAGGATTCCGTAGGCGGCGCCGGCGGTTCGCCACCCCACGATGCCGGCCGCCAGCGCGATCGCCACCGAGGCGCCCGCCTTGCCCACGTCGCCCGAGAAGTTGTAGGTCCCCAGCGCCGCGCGCCGGCCGCCGCCCTCGTAGGCCTTGGCGATGAGCGACGACGACAGCGGGTGCTGCACACTCGAGCCGACCCCGGCCATCAACAGAATGAGCAGCAGCGCCCCGAAGCCGCCCGCCCAGCCGGCGGCCACGAAGCCCAGGGCCGTCATCGCGGTCCCCGCGGCCAGGAGTCGACGCTCGCCCCAGCGCTCGGCGAGAACCCCCGCGGGAATCTGGAAGATGGCCATGCCGCCCGTGTAGCAGGTCCGGATGACCCCGACCTGGGCGAAGCTCAGGCCGAACTCGGCCGCCCACAAGGGGAGGAACACGTAGATGATGTCGGAGAAGCCGTCGTGCAGGAGGTGGATGCCGCAGGCTGAGACCAGCACTGCCCGGGCGCGAGGGATCACGGGGTCGATCATCCCCGAGACACCTGCGGGGTTCAAGTAGAATACGACCAGCACGGAGGGCCCCATGCCCATCAGCATCACTCGCGTCTACACCCGCACCGGCGACAAGGGCGACACGGCCCTGGTCGGCGGCAAACGAGTGCCCAAGGACTCGCCGCGGCTCGCCGCCTACGGCACCATCGACGAGCTGAACGCCGTCGTCGGCATCGTGCGCACCTTCAACGGAGAGCGCCTGACCCGGGGCGAGCACCATCGCTGGCTCGACGAGGTGCTGCGCAAGATCCAGAACGAGCTCTTCGATCTCGGCAGCGAGCTGGCGACGCCGCCGGAGGGGGAGTACGAGGGGATGGCCCGGGCCGGCCCCGCGCAGGTGACCGCGCTCGAGCAGCTGATGGACCGCTGCCAGCGGGACCTCGCGCCCCTGCGCTCGTTCACGCTGCCCGGGGGCGGTCGCCTCAACGCGTTCCTGCACCAGGCCCGCGTGGTGTGCCGCCGGGCCGAGCGCGAGATTCTGGCGCTCTCCCGACTGGAGCCCGTCAGCGCCGGGGTGCTCACCTACGTCAACCGACTCAGCGACACGTTCTTCGTGCTCAGCCGGTGGGCGGCCAAGCGCATGGGGGAAAAGGAGTACCTGTGGGAGCGCGGGCTGCAGAGCCACGCGCGCCCGCGGACGAAGAAGAGCTAGTCCGGACTATTTATGAATGCACCCGTCGAAGTGCCGGACGGCCCACCGAGTGCTGGGTTGAGACTTCCGAGCCTGAGACAGTGGCCCGGCGCGCGCGGCCGCCATGGGCCTCAGGTGGCACTGAGCGCATGCGCAAGCTGCTGCCAGGCGTCTCGCCACGGGAAGGTCAGCGGCAGGTGCAGGACGATACGCCGCACCTGTCGCGGCTGTTCTCGCGCCTCCCCCAACCCCTTCGACGTCTCTCTCTTCCGGCATTGTTCGCGTCCGGCCGGCGGGGGTACGGGGGTCGCATGCCTTTGCCGTGCGCCGCCTATCAGCCACGCG
>JBOHPM010000559.1:0-2494 GCA_050731715.1 Candidatus Rokuibacteriota bacterium | reverse complement strand
AGGGGCTGTCGCCGCTCACGGCCAGGATGACCGTGCCCTGGGCCTGCAGCTGCTTGGCGACCTGAGCCAGGTCGCTGAGCTCGGGGGTTCAGATCCGGCCGAAGTCGTAACAGTAGAAGGCCAGGACGACGTCCGCCTGCCCTTTGAAGCTGGAGAGGCGAACCTCGCCGCCCTGGGTCGAAGGCAGTGTGAAGTCGGGCGCGGGCGTACCGTAGCGCAGCGTCGTCATGGGCTTACCCCGGGATGTGGGCTTCGTCGGGCAGTTCGCTCCATTTGGGCGTCCAGACCGGCACCTGCAAGCCGAACTTCTCGCAGAGGGCCTTGACCTCGGTGGCGAAGGCTTGCCGGACCTCGTTGTTGTCGCGCAGCTTGAGCCGGAGCTCACGGTAGCGCTGGTTCTTGGGCGAGCCGGGCCGTCCAAAGATGTTCATCGTGCGGATGTACCACTTGGCGAAGGTGGTCTGGGCCTCGTCGCGGGTGGCAGGGTCGTCGGTCAGCTTCTTGACCCAGACTTCGCCGTGGCGGATGTGGAACTTCTCCTCTTTGAAGATGCCCTCGATGGCGCGGGCCCAGGGGCCGTAGGAGCACTGGCGGACGTCCTCGAGCTGATGGCCGGCACCCCGGTCCATGCAGAAGTTGAAGAAGATGAAGTCGGCCCAGGTCTCGATCGGGTAGTAGAAGATGTTGACGCGCTTGTCGCTGGTAATGCGGGCCGTTCCGATGTCGGCCTTGGCGTCGATGCGCATGGTGAAGATCTCGTCGTGGGCCTGCACGTGCTGCTCCACCTCGGCGCCGAGATCGGCCAGCAGGCCGTACATGACGGTGGCGTGGCGGATCTCGTCCTTCACGATCTGGGCCACCACGTGTTTTTCCTCCACCGTGGGCGCCTTGGTGATCCACGGCACGTACCCGTAGCCGCCGGCGAGCTCGGAGTCGGCCTGCATGGTCATGAGGTGGACCAGGTGCTCCCGGTACTCCGGGGTCATCTCCTCGGGCGACTCCAGCCGCACGTTGCTCCGGATCTTGGCCATCATCGCGGTCTCGAGTTTGCTCATCGCTGCCCGCCCTCCGTCCGTTCGATCACGCGAACGGCCTTGCCCTCGGACCGGGGAATCCCGCGCGGAGGCATCAGCGTCACCTCGACGCCCAATCCCAGCGCCGTGCGCACCCGCGCCGTCACCCGGTCCCGGAGCGCGGCCACCGCCGGGTCTTTGGAAGCCGGCCCGCCACAGCGCTCCCAGAAGGCCACCGCCGGCTCGACCTGGACTTCTACTCGGGCCAGCGTCTCCCGCCGGTCCACGACGAGCTGGTAGTGGGGCACGAGGTCGTTATCGCCCAGGAGCGCCTCTTCCACTTCCGAGGGGTAGACGTTCACGCCCTTGATCACCAGCATATCGTCAGCCCGCCCCAGGATGCGCGCCATCCGTACCGAGGTCCGCCCGCACCGGCAGGGCTCGGGAGTGAGCGCGGTGATGTCCCCTGTCCGGTAGCGGATGACGGGCATCCCGCGCTTGGTCAGCGTCGTCAGCACCAGCTCGCCCTGGCGCCCGGGACCGAGCGGCTCGCCGCTGGCGGGATCCACGATCTCCGGCAGGAAATGGTCGTCGGCCAGGTGCAGCCCTTCGCGGGCCTCGCACTCGCCGGAGACCCCCGGCCCCACGATCTCGCTCAGGCCGTAGACGTCGTACGCGGGACAGCCCACCGCGGACTCCAGCGCCCGGCGCACCGCCTCGGTCCACGGCTCGGCGCCGTACATGCCCCAGCGCAGGCCGAGCTTGGCCGCGTCGGTCCCCTGCTCGGCCAACGTCTCGGCAATATGCAGCACGAACGAGGGCGTGCCGCAGATGCCGGCCGGCCCCAGATCACGCAGCAGCAGGCCATGGCGGGCCGTGTTGCCTGAGGAGGCGGGGACGACCGTCATGCCGATGCGCTCGGCCCCCTGATGGAAGCCCAGGCCGCCGGTGAAGAGTCCGTAGCCGAAGGCATTGTGCAACAGCTCTCCGGGACGCGCGCCGGCCGCCACCATGGCACGGGCCATCACCTCACGCCACACGTCGAGGTCAGCGGCGGTGTAGCCGACGACGGTGGGCTTGCCCTTGGTGCCTGAGGAGGCGTGGATGCGCACAATCTCCGAGGGGGGCACCGCGAAGAGCCCCCACGGATAGTGCTCTCGGAGATCGCTCTTGCGCGTGAACGGCAACCGCGCGAGGTCGTCGAGGCTCTGTACGCGCGCCGCCCCCAGCCGCTCGGCGTAAAAGGGCACCCGGGCGATCGCCCACTCCAGGGTCTGCCGAAGGCGCTCGAGCTGCAGATCCGCCCGCTGCGCCGGCGGCTGGGTCTCGACGCTCGGATTCCAGATCATGGCGTGTGCCGGCGGGGCGGCTCGGGAAACCGCTGCTCGACGAGGTGATGGTGCCGCAGCCCCACCGCCTCACGCTGGATCTCCAGGGCGAGCCGGGCGCTGGCGGCGCGACCCCACGCCTGTTCGTACTCA
>JBOHPM010000558.1:0-2500 GCA_050731715.1 Candidatus Rokuibacteriota bacterium | reverse complement strand
ACGCCGGCGTAGCAGTCCGCCTGGAGCTCCTGACGCACCGACAGGGCATTGGCGGTAGCCCGATCGACGCGCTGGCGCCGGGCCATGACCGCCTCCGAGATCCCCAGGAGAGTCTGCACGTGGTGGCCGACCTCGTGCGCGATGACGTACGCCTGCGCAAAATCACCCGGCGCGCCGAAGCGGTCGCGCAGGGCCCGGAAGAAATCGAGGTCGAGGTAGAGCCGCTGGTCGGCGGGACAGTAGAACGGCCCGACCGCCGCGCCCGCGATCCCGCACGCCGACTCCACACCGCCGGTGAAGAGCACGAGCCTGGGATCACGATACTCGTGGTTCATGCGGCGGAAGAGCTCGCGCCAGGTGTCCTCGGTGTCGGCCAGGACGACCGCGACGAAGTCGCGGACCTCATCGTGGCGAGGGGAGGCGGTGGGCACGCTCGGGCTCGGCCCCGGGGCCTCGACCTGCAGCAGGGGGCCGGGATCGAAGCCGAAGTAGAGGGCGAGGAGCACGACCACGAGGGTCCCGATCCCGCCCCCGGCCACCACCGGGACCCCGACGCCCCGGCGATCCTCGATGTTGTCGCTCCGCCTTCCGAGCTTCCAGCGCATGTCAGTGCCCTACGCTTCAGCGCGGCGGGGACGCGGCTGCGTGCTGTTCACGGCGCACCTCCTGCCGGCGTCGGCGATGACCGGAGCCCGGGCAGAACGCGTTGCCACGAATGCTACTGCCGACCTCCGGGAAAGGCAAATTGCGCCTGGCCGGAGCCTGGGCCACTATCTGGCTACTCTATGGAGGCACCCAGCGAACGATGAACGAGCCCGTGCGTGTTCACCTGCGCGTACCCGGGACGGCGCCGATGGACCAGTTGCTGAGCCTGATCCACGATATCGAGGCGGCCGGCTTCGACGGCGCTGGGATTCTCGATAGCCAGCTCTTGTCCCGTGACACCTTCGTGATTCTCGGCCAGGCCGCCGCCCGCACGTCCCGGCTGGTCCTGTTTCCCGCCGTCACCAATCCGTTCACACGGCATGCCTCCGTCCTCGCCAGCGCGATCCAGACCGTCGAGGAGCTCGCCCCCGGCCGCGTAAAGCTGGTGGTCGGCACCGGCTACACATCGGCGAGCACCATCGGCAGGCGGCCGGCGACCCTGGCCGAGATGCGCGCCTGCTTCGGCACGGTGAGGACCCTGCTGGCCGGGGGGACCGTCGACTTCGACGGCACCCCGGGACGACTGGGCTATGCCTCGAGGCGTCACATCCCGTTGCTGATGGCGGCCTCCGGCCCGAAGGCCATTGAGGTCGCGGGGGAGATCGCCGATGGGGTGCTCCTTCTGGTGGGATGCCACCCGGGTATCGTGGAGACTGCGCTCGACCTGCTCCAGCGAGGGGCCCAGCGGGCCGGACGCCGTCTGGAGGACCTCGAGATCATCTGGGCCGTCCGCACGGCGACGGCGGCGACCACCGGGGAGGCACGTCGGCTGGCACGGCCCACGGCCGTGCACTGGGGGATCCTCCGCTGGGGCGGGTGCTGGCTCGAGCCAGCCGGGCTACGCTTTCCGAAGCTCGAGATTCCCGAGGCTGTCTGGAAGATCTATCCTGACCTTTCTCACGCCCACGACTGGGAGGCGGCGATCGCAGCGACCGGGTTCGTGCCCGACGAGGTCGTGGCTCAGCTCTGCGACGCCATGGGGCTCATCGGCACGCCGGCCGATTGCGCCGCCCGCATCGTGGCGATGACAACGCTCGGCGTGAGCAACCTGTACCTCATGCCGCTCGAGACTTTCGCCCTTCCGTTGCCGGAGATTGCCGCGTTCCGCGACGTCGTGTTTCCTGCGCTCCGAAGTGGGCGCCCTTGACCGCGCCTCCCGGGAGGGTTACGCTCGCGCCACTCGCGCAGACAACGGAGTGCACATGGACTTCGGCGTAGTGATGTTCGCGACGGACTATGCGATTCGCCCCGACGAGCTCGGCCGGGCGCTCGAGGAGCGCGGGTTCGAGTCGCTGTGGGTCCCCGAGCACACCCACATCCCGGCCAGCCGCCGGAGCCCGTGGCCGGGCGGTCCGAACCTGCCCCGGGAGTACTGGCACAGCTATGATCCCTTCGTGGCCCTTACGGCGGCGGCCACGGTCACCACGCGGCTTCGCCTCGGCACCGGCATCTGTCTGGTCATCGAGCGCGATCCCATCACCACGGCCAAGGAAGTGGCCAGTCTGGATCGCCTGTCGGGCGGTCGCTTCATCTTCGGGATCGGCGGCGGATGGAATGCCGAAGAGATGGAGAACCATGGCACGGACTTCAAGAAGCGCTGGCGCGTCTTGCGCGAGCGCGTGCTGGCCATGAAGGAGATCTGGACGAAGGAAGAGGCCGAATTCCACGGCGAGTTTGTCCGGTTCGACAAGATCTGGTCGCATCCCAAGCCGCTGCAGAAGCCCCATCCCCCGATCCTCATGGGTGGCGATGGGCCAACCACCTTCGACCGGGTCATCGAGTTTGCCGACGGCTG
>JBOHPM010000557.1:0-2504 GCA_050731715.1 Candidatus Rokuibacteriota bacterium | reverse complement strand
CAACGGGAGGCCGCGCGATGAGTGACCGTGCACTGAGCGGGATGCGGATCCTCGACCTCACCCAGTTCGAGGCGGGCACCACCTGCACCCAGTTCCTGGGCTGGCTAGGGGCCGACGTCCTCAAGATCGAGCCGCCCGGGGGGGAGCAGTCACGCCGCAACCGCCCCGAGGTCCCCGGCCTGGACGCGATGTTCTTCCTGGTCTTCAACGCCAACAAGCGCAGTGTGACCATCGACCTGAAGCATCCCGACGGGCGCGCCCTGTTCCTCCGCATGGTCGAGCACGCCGACGTCGTGGTGGAGAACTTCGCGCCCGGGCTCATGGAGCGCCTGGGCCTGGACTACGCGACCCTCCGCGCGGCGAATCCCCGGATCATCTTCGCCCGGATCAAGGGCTTCGGCCTCTCGGGCCCGTATCACGAGTACAAGAGCTTCGACATGATCGCCCAGGCCACGGGCGGGGTGATGAGCGTGACGGGCTTCCCCGACCGCGAGCCGGTGCGCTGCGGGGCGGCCATCGGTGACACCGGCACCGGCGTCCACACCGCCGGCGCCATCATGGCCGCATACATCCAGCGCCTGCGGACCGGCGAGGGCCAGCTCGTGGAGGTGGCCATGCAGGAGGTGGTCGCCAACTTCCTGCGCGGCCGCTTCGTGGATCACTACCGCGAGGGCAAGGCCTCCGAGCGTCGGGGTAACGACCTCGTGGGCGGCGTCCCCGGCGGGGCCTATCCCTGCGCGCCGGGCGGGCTCAACGACTACGTCTACATCTACGTGCAGCCGATCAACCCGGAGATGTGGCGCCAGTTCGCGATCGCCATCGGCCGGGACGATCTCCTGACCGACCCCCGCTGCGCCGACGCCAAGACCCGCTGGCAGCACCGCGAGGAGCTGCACAAGATCACACGGGAGTGGACCAGCCAGCGGCCGAAGCACGAGGTGATGGCCGTGCTGGGCAAGGCCGGTGTGCCCTGCGGCGCCGTGCTGGACACGGCCGAGATCCTCGACGACCCGCACCTGAACGCCCGCGGCCAGATCACCACCATCGATCACCCCACGCGGGGCCGCCTGCGCCTGCCCAGCTGCCCGGTGCGCCTCTCGGCGTCGGAGGCGGTAACGACACCGCCGCCCCTGGCCGGCCAGCACACCGCGGACGTGCTCGCCGAGGTCCTGGGCCTGTCGAAGGACGAGGTGCACGCCCTTCAGCAGCGCGGCGTAGTGGGCTGAGCCACGATGCCGGAGCCCGGGCAACAGACCCACGCTCAGATCCCCGCCCATCTCTGCGGGCAGCCGGTGGAGCTGGCCAGTGGGCGCGCGCGGGTCGTGCTCGACACGAGCCCGGAGATGGCGGCCGACGCGCGCGGCCTCGTCCACGGGGGCTTCACCTTTGGCCTGGCCGACTACGCGGCCATGCTGGCTGTCAACGAGCCCACGGTGGTGTTGGCCAGCGCGGAGACGAAGTTCCTCGGTCCCGTGGTGACGGGCGACCGGCTGGAGGCTGAGGCCCAGGTGGAGCGGACGGACGGACGCAAGCGTTGGGTCAAGGTGGTAGTGTCCCGCGCGGGCACGCCGGTGATGGAGGGACAGTTCCTCGCCGTGGTCCCGGCCCGCCACATCCTCGATGCCAGGCAGGAGAGCTCGCGATGAACGTCGGCATCTCCGTGCCCCTGCCGGCCTACCTCGTCGACGTGGGCTTCATCGCCCGGAAGGCCGAGGAGCTGGGCTTCGAGTCGTTCTGGTGCGCCGAGCACCCCTTCGTTCCCGTGCACACCACGAGCCGCTTCCCGGGCTCGGCCGACGGCATCATTCCCGAGAGCTACTCGCACTTCATCGACCCGTTCGTCGCCCTGGGGCGCGCCTCCGGCGTCACCCGGCGCATGAAGCTGGGCACGGGCATCGTCCTGGTACCCGAGCGCCACCCGCTCCTGCTGGCCAAGGAGGTCGCGACCCTCGACCTCTTCAGCGGCGGGCGGTTCCTCTTCGGGGTGGGAGCGGGCTGGTTGCGGGAAGAGACGCAGATCATGGGCGGAGACTTCGAGCACCGCTGGACCCAGGTGCGCGAGTCGGTCCTGGCCATGAAAGAGCTGTGGAGCAAGCCGGAGGCCGAGTTCCACGGCCGCTACTACGACTTCCCCCCGGTGAAGTCGTTCCCCAAGCCGGCCCAGAAGCCGCACCCGCCCGTGATCCTGGGCGGACTGGCCCCGAACGTCCTGCAGCGGGTCGTGGCCTGGGGGGACGGCTGGCTGCCCAACCGCATCACCCCGGAGAACTTGCGCCAGAGCCGGGCCACGCTCGATCGGCTGGCGAAGGATGCCGGCCGCGATCCCTCGACCATCACCATCTCGGTCTATGGACAGCCCGCCGATCGGGATCTGATCCGGCGCTTCCACGACGCCGGGGCCGACCGGGTTATCGTCCGCCCGCCCGCGGTGGGAACGGAAGCCGAGATGGCGACGCAGCTCAGCCGTATCGCCGAGGCGGTGTTGAAGTAGCCGGACGCCGTCC
>JBOHPM010000556.1:0-2511 GCA_050731715.1 Candidatus Rokuibacteriota bacterium | reverse complement strand
CGGTCGCCCCATCCTCGCGCACGCCATCGCCAACGCCTTCGCCGATCTGGATACGGCCGCCGAGGTGCGCCGGCTCGGACACGAGCTGACCGAGCTGAATACGATCGGGATCCGACTCTCCGCGGAGCGGCAGCCCGACACGCTCCTGGCGCTCATCCTCCGAACGGCGCGCGCGATCACGGAAAGCGACGCGGGCTCGCTGTACCTGGTGGAAGAGGACCACAACGGCGGGCGCCACCTGTTCTTCGCCCTGGCCCAGAACGACAGCGTGGCCCTGCCCTTCCGCACGGCCACCCTGCCCCTGGACAGCGCCAGCATCGCCGGCCACGTGGCCCTCACCGGCAAGCGAGTGAACCTCGAGGACGCGTATTGCCTGCCCCCGGGCTCGCCCTTCCACATCAACAGAGCCTTCGACGAGCAAACCAGCTACCGCACCAAGTCCATGCTGGTCGTGCCCATGCGGACACCACCGGGCGAGACGATCGGCGTGCTCCAGCTCATCAACTGCAAGCCCGGAGGGCCCGGCCGGCTGACGAGTCGCGCCGACGTCGAGCGGCACGTGCGGCCCTTCGGGCCACGCTCGGAGGCGCTGGCCGAGTCGCTGGTCTCCCAGGCGGCGGTGGCGGTCGACAACAACCGCCTCTATCAGAGCATCCGCCGGCTGTTCGAGGGCTTCGTCAGCGCCTCGGTGACCGCCATCGAATCCCGCGACCCCACGACCTCGGGACACTCGTTCCGCGTGGCCGAGCTCAGCGTGGGCCTGGCCGAGGCCGTGACCCGCTGTGCGCGTGGGCCCTACGCCCCCACGCGCTTCAGCGCCGACGAGGTCAGGGAGCTCCGCTACGCCGCCCTCCTGCACGATTTCGGCAAGGTCGGGGTGCGCGAGCACGTCCTGCTCAAAGCCAAGAAGCTCTACCCGTCGGAGCTGGAGCGCATCCGGCAACGTGGGGCCCTGGCCAAGCGGGGCCTGGAGCTGGCTTGCGCCCGGGCCAAGCTCGACGTCCTGCTTCAGCGGGGACACGCGGCCTACTCCGAGGCGACGGCCGGGCTCGATGCCGAGCTGGCCGCCCGCCTGGTGGAGATCGACACGGGGCTCGAGCACATCGTCCTGGCCAACGAGCCCACGGTGCAATCCCAGGAGAAGCTGACCCCCATCGAGGAGCTCACTCGCTACGTGATCGAGGATCGCGAGGGGGGAGCGCTGACCCTGCTCACCACCGAGGAGGCCAGGGCCCTGGCCATTCCCCGGGGCAGCCTCACCGAGGAGGAGGTGCGCGAGATTCGCTCCCACGTGGTGCACACCTGGGACTTCCTGGCCCAGATCCCATGGACGCGGGAGTTCCGGCGCATCCCCGAGATCGCCCGCTCGCACCACGAGAAGCTCAACGGTTCCGGCTACCCCCACGGTCTGACCGGCGAGCAGATCCCGGTGCAGTCGCGGATCATGACTATCGCCGACATCTTCGATGCGCTCACCGCGGGCGACCGCCCATACAAGCGGGCGGTCCCCGTCGAGCAGGCCCTGGCCATCCTCGAGGAGGAGCGGCGAGCCGGCGCCCTCGATAGCGACCTCGTCGACCTGTTCGTCGACGCCCGCATCTACGAGCGGCGGCTACGCTACCAGCAACAGTAGCAGCGTGCCCCAGGCCAGGAGGGCGGCGAGCGCCGCCCCGGCCCGGGCCACCTCCCGGGTGACCTCCAGCGCCGTCGCGCTCACCCCGCGCCCGATGCTCGCCACGCATCGCGGGGCCCTGGCCCACGACATCGCCGCCATCTCAGAAGCCACGAAGCACGCCGATGACTTTACCCAGGATCTCGACCCGGCGCGCTGCCGGGTCCACCACGATGGGTGCCAGCGCCCGGTTTTCCGGCTTGAGGACGATGCGCGCGCCGTCACGGCCAAACCGCTTCACCGTGGCTTCGCCCTCGCTCGCCTCGGACTCGAGCCAGGCGACCACGATGTCATTGATCTGCGCCGTATCTTGCCGGCGCACCAGGACGAGGTCGCCATCGCAGATGTGGGCCTCGATCATGCTGTCGCCCCGTACCCGGAGCGCGAACATCTGGTCGGCGTCGCCGGGCAGCGCGCTCGCCGCCACGGGCAGCTCCCCCTCCCGATTCTCGGCGGCCAGCAGCGGGCCTCCGGCCGCGATGCGACCCAGGATCGGCACGCTTCGGTATCCGGCCGAGGGGTCGGCCAGCGTGAGAGCCCGAGACGTCCGCCGCGTGCTGCTCCGGCGCTGGAGCATCCCCTTCCGCTCCAGGGCCCTCAGGTGATCGAAGGCTGCTCGGGGCGTGACGTGGAACCGCTCGCCGATCTCGCGGACCGTTGGCGGCACTGCGTGACGGGCGGTGAAGCTGCGGATGAACCCGAGCACATCCCGCTGCCGGCTGGTCAACTCGCGCATGTCCCCTCCGTGGAGCCAGAGGCTACTCAACGGATGTTGAGCAAGTCAACCAAAAAATTGCGCCAGCTAGGCCGGCTCCCAGGGCTCACAGGCTGGGCACTCC
>JBOHPM010000555.1:0-2522 GCA_050731715.1 Candidatus Rokuibacteriota bacterium | reverse complement strand
TGCCCGCACACCCCGCAGCTTCTCGTGCGACCGGAGACCGAGGACCGGGCCCTCGTCCTTCGCGTCCACACCGCCTACCAGCGGGTGAAGCGCCTGCTGACCGAGGCGCGGCCGGACGCCGTCTGTGTGATCGCTGGCGATCATATCGAGGGGTTCTTCCTCGATGCCGTGCCGGCCTTCGCCGTCTACGTGGGCGCCACGGTGTCGGGCCAGTTCGGCCGGTACACCTACACCTTTCCCGTCCACGAGCCCCTGGCCCGGACGATCCTCCGGCAGGGGATCGAGCGGGACTTCGATCTCGCCTACAGCCAGGATGTCCGGCTCGACTACGCTTTCTACGTGCCGTTGCACTTCGCCGGGCCCGAGCCGGCCGTGCCCATCGTGCCGCTCTACGTGAACGTCTATCTGCCCCCGCAGCCCACACCCCGGCGGTGCTACGCCTGGGGCCGGGCGCTGCGCGAGATCCTCGACGCCCGTCCCGAGCGCGTGGCCGTGCTGGCCTCGGGAGGAATGTCGCACTACCCGGGGACCGACCGCTACGCGTCCCCGGACTTCGAGTGGGACCGACAGCTGCTGGCCACGCTGGCCGAGGGACGGGGCGCGGAGACGGCGCGGCTGACCGGTGAGGAGCTCGACAAGGCGGGCAACGTGGAGCTGCGGACCTGGATCACGCTGCTGGGGGCGGTGGGCGGGGCCCGGGCTGACGTCGTGTGCTACGAGCCGTCCTGGCACCACGGCAACGCGATCGTCATCTGGCCGATCGAGCCGGCGGGACCGGCCCAGTGAGCACGCACTACTTTTTCCCCCCGGCGCGGGCCTACCCGCTCAACCGGTGCCTGTTCCTGCTCAAGTCCGACCCCGCCTTCCTGGCCCGGTTCGTGGCTGACCGAGAGGTAGCGATGGGAGAGCTCGGGCTCGACGAGGAGGGTCGGATGGCCCTGCGCGGCTTCGACCGCGATCGGCTGATCGGCCTCGGCGCCCACCCGTACCTGGTCTTCATGGCCGATCTAGGCCTGCGCATGGAGCGGACACCGGCGGCCTTCGAATACTTCTGAAGGGCGCTAGCGGTTCGGATCGCGCTTGATGTCGATGAGGGCGATATCGTCGGATTCCCGATAGTGGATTCCGGTCCCGTACGCTCGAGAACTCTCGAGGACGTCACCGATGAGTTTTTTCGCCACTTCATTGCTCGCGAGCTTTGGTCGACCGCGGATTGGAAGGGGCTGTCCGAATCCCAGATCCACAGGGATGAGCCGGACACGGGCCAGCGTGCCGTTGTTAAAATCTACTGTCGCCGCGAGGCCTTCCCACGCCTCACGCTGGCTGGGATATCCCTGGGTGCCGAATTTGGTAATGGCGTTCTGAGCGTCTTCCGGCGTGGCGTCATCCCCCAGACCATATCGTTCATAAACATCCGCGGGAATCTTCTCGATCTGTTCGTTCTGGAAGACGAAATCGCCGAGCCCATAGAAGATTGGTCTGCACCGATAGATTTCAACGCCCATGATCCTGTGCGGGCCATGGCCGACGAAGACGTCCGCTCCCGCATCGATCGCCTGATGGGCGAATTGCACTAACCACGATCCTTGCCGGTGCGCATGGACAGAGAGCACCACGATATCGGCATTTGCCGCTGCTTCGCGGATCGCCGCGAGGTTTCCCTCCAAGTCTTTCGGATCCACGGCAGTCGTGGTCCCTCGGGTGATCGACCCTGACCGCAGAGCACTCAGACGGGATTGTGGGATTTTCGAAATCGCCAGTGGATTCAATCCCGGTTGCCCGTGCAGGTCCGGGCGCGACCGGGTGGCTCGGTTGTGCGGCGCAAAGGTTGAAGCGACGGCCACTAGCGCGACCGTGCCTTTGGAGCTGCGGAAATATGCGGGCGCGCGGGCACGTTGCAGATCCTCGCCCGATCCGGCAAGGACCAGCCCCGCCTGTCGGACATGCTGCAGATTTTCGAGCACGCCGATTTCCCCATAATCGTACGTATGGTTGTTCGCATGGCCAACCATGTCGAAGCCGGCCCACGCGAGCTCCTTAGCAATGATTGGGCGGGCGGCCATGTGGTGTCCCTGTCCGGCGACGACCGCCTGAGGGTAGCCTTTAAACTCGTGGACCAGCATTTCGAGATTGGCCACGGAGACATCCGCTCGACGGATCTCGTCAACGAGCCTCAGAAAGTCTGGCTCGTCAACCTGTGACCAGGGCTGAGTGATGATGGCATCCCCTGCGACAAAGAGGCTGAGATCGGTGGAGACCTGGTCGCATGGGGCGTTCGGCCGGGGACCTGACGGCGAACAGGCTCCGACCAGGCTTCCTACGACGATGATCATGCCCGCCACTGCGCCCCACGCGTTTATGGATCTATGTCCCTCGCTACGACTCCTTGAGCACATTCTAATGAGTCTCGTGAAATAAGTTGACGGGATTCATCGAGTACCCTGCGATGCTAGGGAATGCCACCAGCCAGCCGCGGATCCCGTCGGGATTTTGCCGCGTTGGAAGCGCGTCGGTTCGAGGCT
>JBOHPM010000554.1:0-2528 GCA_050731715.1 Candidatus Rokuibacteriota bacterium | reverse complement strand
TCCGTCCGCGAGACCTGCGTGGCCGCCATCCGGGCCCTGGGCTCCGACATCTCGGGCGCCTTCAGCCTCGACCTCAAGGAAGACGCGGCCGGGATTCCCCGTATCACAGAGATCAACGTGGGGCGATTCATCACCTTGATGAACCTCTTCGACCTGACCGGAAAGCGCAACATGACGGCGACCTACGTGGCCCTGGCCCTCGGCGAGCCCGTCGACGCCCACGACGACTACGACGTGGACGAGGACCACTACTTCATGCGGGACGTGGACACCGTGCCGGCCGTGTTCCACGCCGACGATCTCTTCGGGGGGATCGCGGACGCCCGGGAGCCGGCGACCCCCAACTGGGCAGCGACTACGAGCAGGGAGGAGCAGCCATGAGCGACGAGCCGCCCGGCAGTGGTACCAGTCACACCGTGACGATCGAGATCCCGCCCAAGCCGTGGACTCAGGAATCGTGGGTGGAGTTCAAAAAGAGGGTGAAGGAGCTCGTCAAAAACTATAACGGGACGATCACGTCGATGACGTTCGAGGAGTAGCCAGGCCGGTGGACGAACAACGCCCCCCGGGCGCGGGCGGAATCATCCGCGTCGTCGCCGACATCGGCCGCCAGGAAGCCGAGGCGCTGCGCCTCGAGTTGACTCGCCTGGTCCGGCGCTACGGCCTCGAGCCGGGCCAGGGCCGGGTGGAGGCTGGACGCCACGAGGACCCTGAAGAGGCGGCCGAGGGGAACGGCGCCTGAGCCGGTCCCGCCGCTCCTACGTCGACTTGAGGAGTTGCATGTCCAGTTCCCCGGCGATGGCGTTGGCCGTCGACATCTGCTCGTCGGCCATGGCTGACTTGCCGGCCCGGGCGAGGAGCAGGCCCAGCCCGAGCCGACAGTAGGCAGCCAGCGGCCGCATGTCGAGCTCCTGAGCGACGGCCAGCGCGGCGCGGTACGCCGACTCGGCGGCTACGAGATCGCCCGGGGAATCCTGACGCGACTCGATCTCGCCCAGCACGTGCAGGGCATAGGCCTCGTTGCCGCGCTCCTTGTGCTCCCGCGCGTGCGCCAGGGCCTGCACGGCGGCACTGTGCGCCTCCCGGGTGACGCCGGCCATCAAGTACACCCGGCCCAGGACCGAGAGGCCCTTGGACTGTCCGGCCGTTCTCCGCATCGACGCGTGCTGTGAGACCGCTTTCCGGAGCAGAACGATGGCGTCGCTCACGCGGCCCGAAAGGGCGTAGCCCCACCCCAGCTCCGAAGCGGTCGCCGGAGACCAGTAGGGAATCCCGCGAGCTTCGCTGACCTCCAGGCCCCGTTCCAGGATCGGCAGGGCGCGCGTCAGCTCACCCTTCTGCAGATAGGCACGGCCCAGTCCCCAGCACCCGAGGACCAGGCTCACCGCGTCGTCAGCCGCCTCGGCGATCCCCACGGCTTCCTGCGCAACGGCGCTGGCCCGCGCGAAGTCCCCCAGCTCGGTCAGGCAGAGCGCCAGCCAGGTGCGCGAGTGCACAGCCGGCAAATACGGGAATCCCATGCGCTGGCGGGCCAGGTCGCCAGTGAGCAACGCGACGTTACGGGCCAGGAGCTCGGAGGCACCCCGATAGTCGCCGCGCGCGTGGTTGACATGGCCCATGTAGGTCCGCGCCGCCACCAGGAGCGCCGGCTCGCCGACCTCGTCGGCCTGGGCCATGGCCCGGCGCCCGGACTCGACGGCCCGATCATAGTCGCCGATCTGCCGGAAGTAGTCCGTCAGGTACACGTTGACCCAGGCCGGCCGCTGCCGATCCCCGAGGCCGTCCGCGATCGGCCGCGCGCGCTCCAGCTTCTCGAAGATCGCGGTGAACTCGCCGAGCGGGAGCAGGGAGTTCCGCAGCTCGAACGTGACGTCAACGATCGCCTCGCGGGTCTGTCGCGTGTCCGGCAGGTGCGCGAGCGCGGCCAGGGCGTTCTCCAGGCAGGCCACCGCCTCGCGATGAGCGCAGGCCACGGCCGCCTGCCCGCCGGCCCGCCGCAGGTACTGGGCGGCCTTGGCCCACAGGCCGCCGTGGTAGGCGTGGTGCGCCATGCGCTGGACCTGCTCGAGCCGCGGCTGGGGGTAGAGTTCCTCCATCACCTGCACGATACGCGCGTGCAGCGACCGGCGCCGCCCGGAGTCCAGGCTTTCGTAGGCCACCTCGTGGGTGAGCGTGTGCTTGAACGTGTGCTCGCTCTCGGGGCCCACACTGGCGTCGTAGAGAAACTCCGCGGCCCGGAGGCCGGCCAGGCCCGATTCGAGATCCTCCGCAGATGACCCGGCCACGGCCTCGAGCAGCGAGACGGCGACGTCCTTGCCGACGACGGCCGCCGTCTGCAGCAGCTGCCGTTGCGACGGCGGCAGTCGGTCGATCCGGGCCTGCAAGACCTCCTGCACCGTGTCGGGCACGGCCAACGGCAGCGACGTCACGCGCTGCTCGCGGACGGTCCGGGCCAGCTCCTCGAGAAAGAACGGATTCCCCTCGGCCTTGGCCTGGATGGCCTGCACGACCACGTCGCTCACCTCGTA